>REEN01000027.1 GCA_007695015.1 Marinilabiliales bacterium | reverse complement strand
AACTCCCGGATAAATGTATTGCGAATTGTTTTTTATTGAGATGAAGATATGAAAAAAAAAGTTAATTGTGGCAGGATTATTCAGTATCGTAGGGCGGTTCGATCTGGTATTTTTCCAGCAAGGGTTTCAGCACCTCACTGCTCTGTTGCTTTAGCTCTTCGCTGAGGTTGTCCCACATGAACTGCATCATTGAGGTATGCAGCTCATCCAGAAGTATCATCTCTGCTTCGGTGACCTCCTCTTTCCCGAAGTAGAGCCTGTACAGTTCATTTGCTGATGATCCCATGACGGTTTTACCTTTAACTCCTGAATTGAGTTCATGGTAATTGCCCTCTTCGTCCATTATCATCCATCTCTGAGGCATCCTCATCAGTTCTGCCAGCTTTTCAGAAACAGGTTTTGGTTCCATCTGTAAGTATTTTTTTCTGGATTGGGGTTTAGTTCATAAGTAAATACCCGCGTCCTCAGTTCGCGGTAATGTCCTGGCAGGGAATTGCCTTAATGGTATGTATCAACAAGGACTATCACCGGGGACGGGATGATTTACTTGTGTAAATGTAATAAAAAATTGTTATCGCCGGGCCCGGGAAACTATTCTGCTGATATTGTATCACTTCCCCTGAGCCATACCATGACCTTCCTCTGTGTCGAAAGGATGATCTGGTACATGCAGGGAACTATTACCAGGGTTAGAAAAGTCGCCACCGTGAGGCCGAATATGACGGTCCACGACATAGGGCTCCAGAAGGCCGCATTATCGCCCCCGAAGTATATCTGCGGGCGGAGCTCGGTCATAAGCGTTACGAAATTTATATTGAGTCCTATTGCCAGGGGTATGAGACCGAGAACAGTTGTTATGGCTGTCAGCACAACCGGCCTGAACCTTGTTTCTCCTGCCTGCTGGATTATTGCCAGCGAGGTGGCTGGATTCAGGAATTGCTTTTCGGAGACCTTCAACATGGTTCTTTTTTGATCGTGCAGGTAATCGGTGTAGTCAATCAGTACGATGGCGTTGTTCACAACTACCCCGGCAAGGCTTATGATGCCCACCCCGGTCATTATTATCACAAACTCCATATTGAAAAGGGCAAGTCCGAAAAACACACCGGCAGTGCTGAATATTACGCTGCCTATAATGATGAATGGCTTTAAAACCGAGTTGAACTGGGAAACCAGGATCAGGGCAATAAGTGAAACCGATATCATAAGCGCCGTTATGAGGAATGCCATAGATTCCTCCTGCTCCTGCTGCTCACCGGTGAAGGCATACCCGTATCCGGGCGGCATATCGTATGCTTCCATAAGTTCCCTTATCTGCCGGTTTACCGTGGTTGCGTTGTAGCCTGGAAGAATATTTGAGCTTAAAGTAATTACCCTGTCCATATTGATACGGTTTACCGAGCCATATGTCTTGCCGAATTCTGCACTGGCAACTGCTGATACAGGCACCTGCATGAGCTGGCCGCTGCTCTGGCTCCGAAAACTGATGCGCTGGTTCATCAGGCTGTTAAGGTTGTGCCGGTAATCATCGTCAAGGCGCAGCATTATCGGGAACTCCTCCTCGCCAATTTTGAATGATGAAACTTCGTTCCCGAACAGGGCGGTACGGATAGTGTTTGCAATGGCAAAGGTCGATATGCCATATCGTCTTGCCCTGTCCCGGTCAATGTTGATGGTTATCTCGGGCAGGTCTGTTTCGAGGTCCATTGACAGGCCCTCTATCCCCGCGATGCCTGATTCCTCAATCCTGTTCCGGATGTCGCGTGCCAGGGAGATAAGCTGCTCAAACTCCCGGCCGCTGATCTCCAGGTTAACCGGCCTGCCCGCGGGGGGGCCTGCCGTATTCTTTTCAATGTTAAACTCAACTCCGGGATAACTTCCTATCAGTGAGCTGCTGATCTCAGCCATTATTTCATTGGTGTTTATCCCTCCCCTGGCCTCATACTCGGTAAACGTTACCGTTATCCGGCCCCTGTTTGGCGTATCACCGCCTGATTGCTCCATTTCTCCCACAGAGCCCTGCCCGACTGTCGTAAGCACCGACTTGACGATGTGACGGTATGGCCTGATGATCTCCCTGACCCTCTCTTCTATTTCGCCGACCACCCTGTCGGTTTCATATATATCAGTTCCTGCCGGAAGTTCGGCCATGATGTTGATGAATTTGGGTTCGTTGTCGGGAAAAAACAGCACATCGGGGGTCCTTGCAGAAAAGAACGAGATTGACACCACCAGGAATACCAGCGTTCCAGACACAAAGAGATATGGACGCCTGCCCTGGAGCGCGTATGAAAGTGTAAGCGAATAGAGCCTCTCGTTAAAGGGAAGCAGTTTATTCCTGAACCAGCGCTGCAGCCTGCCCAGGACATAAAATCCCAGTATGGCTATGACTGCAGCCAGAATTAAGATGTTTCCAGCCAGGGTCCTGGAGGCTGTATGAAGAATAATGCCGGCAATGGCAGCTACCCCGATTAGTCCGGCCTTCAAATATGCGGGTCTGACGAAGCCGGGAAGCTTCAGCCTGTCAGAAGCTAAGCCTCCGGTGCCGGATCTGCCTGCTGAACTGTCAGGGTCTTTGAAAAATGTTTCCGAGAAAACCGGAATGATAATCAGTGCGACAAACAGGGATGAAGTAAGCACGATTATAAGCGTTAGCGGCATATACTTCATGAACTCGCCCACTATGCCCGACCAGAATGCCAATGGCAGGAATGCTGACAGCGTGGTGGCCGTTGAGGTAATGATGGGAAGGGCTATCTCGCCGATGGCCCTTTTTGCTGCTTCGAAAACAGTGTAACCTCTCTCCACGTAACGGTAGATGTTGTCTACCGCAACTATGGCATTGTCAACCAGCAAACCGAGTGCAAGGATCAGGGAAAACAGCACGATCATGTTGATCTGTATGCCCAGAAGCCCGAATACCATGAAAGATGAGAGCATGGAAAGGGGGATGGCCAGTCCGACAAAAAGAGCATTCTTGAGCCCGAGAAAGAGATAAAGTACCAGTATCACCAGTATCACAGCCAGTATTACGCTGTTCTCAAGGTTGCTGAGCTGGTTGCGTATCTCCTCACTCTGGTCGTTGGTGATCGTTATTGTCAGGTCAGGGGGCAGGCTTCCGTTGCTTTTTGACCGGTCGATCAGGTCAAATATCCCGGCGGTTGCCGAAAGCAGGTTCTCTCCGGCCTTCTTTACCACCTGCAGTGAAACAACCGGCTGGTCATCAAGTCTTGCGAAGCTCACCGGGTCGGCCCAGGTATCCTCGACAGTGGCAACATCCCTGAGGTGTACAATGCTGCCCATCTCATGCTTTACAACGATGTCGGCAATCTGGCGCACATCGGTAAACTCTCCCTGGGTCCTGACTGCCCAGCGTGTATTGTCGTCAAATCTGACCGATCCTCCGGCAATCGAGATGTTCTCCTGCATTATAGCGTTTTCCAGGTCTGTGAAGCTCAATTCATTTGCATCAAGCAGCAAGGGGTTGACATTTACCTGTATTTCCCTTTCGGGGATGCCGGTAATCTCGACTTTCGATATCTCGGTAATCACCTCTATCTCATCAGCAAGATAATCGGCGTAACGTTTCAGTTCATCAATGCTGAAGTCGCCGGAAAGGTTGATATTTATGATTGGAAACTCAGAGAAATCAATATCGAGTACGATAGGGTCTGCTGGCAGGTCAGCCGGAAGGTCGGGTTTTACACGGTCTACTGCATCCTTTACATCCTGAAGTGCCTGTTTGATATCTACATCGGTCTGAAACTCAACGAATATATCTGAGTTATCCTGTGTGGAAACAGAACTGAGAATTCTGATACCCGAAATGGTGTTGATCTCATTTTCCAGTGGCCTGGTGATAAGGTTCTCCATGTCGAGGGGTGGATTGCCCGGGTAGATGGTCTTTACCATTATGGTGGGAATGACAACATCGGGGAAAAGCTCCTTGGGCAAAGAACGGTAGGAAAAAACACCGGCCACCGCAATTATGAGGGTCAGCAGAAAGATTGTGCTTTTGTTTTTCAGGGCAATTGTGGTTGGCCTGAACTCCCTTGTTCTGCCGTTATCTGGTTTTTCAGTGCTCATGATGTGCTTCCTGTTATAGCAATTGCAATTCCTTCGGTTACCTGGTTGTGTCCGCGCACAATTACCAGGTCACCCTCAGCGAGTCCGTTCTCGATAATCGTCCTTCCTTCGCTTTCAGCACCCCTTGCAATATAGTTTTTGTGTGCCTGCCAGGTGCCGTTGCCGTTCTGCCTTGCAACATAGACAAAGTGGCCCTGGATATCCTGCTTGATCAGTACAGACGGGAGGGTGACAACATCTTCTGCCGAAAAGGACCTTATACCAACGCTTGCAACCATATTCGGCTTGAACCGCTCATCCGGGTTATCTATCATCAGTTGCAGCCTGAAGGTCCGGTTTTCGGGATTTATAACATTCCCGATACGGTGCACCGGCACACGGGCCTCATAGTCGGGCCATGCCGGGAACCTGAGTATGACTTCGCCATTCGGTTCAATATCGGGAAGGTATCTTTCAGAAACATCGGTATTGATGTAAAGCCTTTCCAGGTTTATGACCTGCATTACGGGCGCACCGGGCATGGCAAGTTCCCCTTCCTTAAGGAATATCTCATCAACCACCCCGTTTATCGGCGATTTGAGAACTGCCATTTCCAGTTGGTGTTCGAGGGTTTTTAACCGGGATTCCATGCTTTCAACATTGTTGCGTGCCTCAAGGTACTGTATTTCACTCCCTATTTGCTGATCCCAAAGCCTTCTCTGTCTCTCATATACCGTCCGGGCAAGCTTCATTGAGGTTTTGAGCTCTTCGATGTTGCCTTCAATGACCGAAGTGTTAAGCCTTGCCAGGGCCTGTCCGTTATTTACCCTGTCGCCCCTTGAAACCAGTATCCTTCTGATCTGTCCGTTTATTTCGGGACTGATCATCGCATCGTTAACAGCCTCGGCAGAACCGTTTATCCTGATATAATTTTCAAATGGTCCACGCTCCACCTGGCTGACAGTCACATTTAATGCCCTGTTGTTTCGCGGCGCCTCACCCATCTGCTCAAGCTCCTGTTCAAGGAGTTGTATGTTCCTGGTTATCTCGGATATCTGCCTCCTGTAATCCTCAATCTCTTCTCTGATTGAATCCGGTGTTGCTGATTCCGGAGAGCTGCATGAGGGTGCCTGCAGAAGCATTGTGATAAGAAACATAAATACTGCTGCACCCGTCAATTGCCTGAGCTGAAATGCCCGGATAAAGGGTGATGGTCCTGTACCTGGCATTCTGCCTGCGAACCACCTGTCTGCCGATATCCCTTCTCTGCTTTGAGGGTGTCTGGTTCTGCCTGATCTGCTGTTGGTCTTTTCTGATGCTGCCATTCTATCTTTAATGTTATTATTTTATTTTGATGTAGTGTTACAAACCCCTGGCCTTGTCAAGATTGTTCTTTGCTGTTACGAATTCAAACATGGCGTTGTAATAATTTGCCCTGGTTGTAAGCATCTGATCGTTTGCCTGCGTAAGTTCCAGGCTGCTGGCCATTCCTTCCCTGTGCATAATTACTGTACGCTCCAGTATCCTTTCTGCCAGATCAAGGTTCTCTCTTTCGCTTCTGTACTGATCAAGGGCTGCATTCAGCTGAAGCCTGGCTTCTTCTGTCTGCAGCCTTAGGGATTCGGAAAGCTGCCGGGCAGCGATCTCTGATTTGTCAACCTCGATCCTGGCCTGCTGAACACGGGCGGAGCGGAAGCCGCTGGAGAAGACAGGTATGCTTAGATTAACCGCCAGGAATGAAGAGGGGAACCACGGCCTGTCGCTGTCATGGAAATTGAATTCGTTCCTCATGGCCATCTGCTGGTAGGTGTAGGTTAATGAGAGGCTGGGCAGGTAAAAGGACTGCTCCCTTCGTAGATTCATAATGTTCATGTTTTTCCGCGAAAGCATTATCCTGTAATCGATATGGTCTTCATTGCTGAACTCGCCGGCATCTGATTCAATGATCATCCTGTTGAACAAGGGACCCAACGAATCTGAAAGCTCGATGTTCCTGTCAATATCTATACCGGACTGGAATTTCAAAAGGTTAAGAGTAAGTTCATGCTGTCGCTCAAGGTTTTTGAGTGTGTTTTCCATGTTGGAGACAGACAGCCTGAGCTGGTCGGCATTTATCGGGTCGGTAAAACCGGCCTCACTGGTTTTTTCTGTTTCGGCAAGCCTCTGTCTCAGGTTTTCGATGTTAAGCGCAACAATATTTTTATTGTCGCGGCTGAGCAGTGCAACAAAGTATGTTTCTGAAACGCTGTTGCGCACCTCCATTTCTGATCGTTCAGTGTTCTGTTCTGCAAGTTCCCGGTAGATTCTTGCCGCCCGCAGGCCCACAATATAGGAGCCGTCGAATATCATCTGGCTTATTGTGGCTGACGCGTTCAGTGACTGTTCGGTGCCGAATTGAATTTCTGCAAATTCACCGGGTTGCCCCCCGAAAAACTCTGCAGGTACAAGTGATGTGGGTATTTCGAAATAGTACTGGTAACCGACCGATGCATTAACCTGCGGCAGCCCTGTTGCCATGATCTCTCTTATCTGGCTTATTGCTATGTCAACATCTGCCCTGGCGCCCTGTATTTCTGCATTGTAGGTGATGGCATGTTCAACCGCCTGGTTCAGGGAAAGACTGACAGCTCCGTTATTGCCGGCCGGCAGGGTTGGCCGGGCCGGGACCGGCTGCAGTGAAATTGCAAATATTAACAATACCAGGATAAGCCGTTTATTGGAAGCAATCATATCGTCTGACAATTGAATTGGATGGTTCTCTGAAAACTTGTTTATTGTTTAAAGTTTACACCTAAACAAACATTTTCACCAATTGTTCAGTCGATCTTAACCGATATCTTACGCTACACCCCTGCTATGCGGCGCTTGTATTCTGCCAGCGCGGCATCAAGCCTTTCGCGTGCAGTAGTGTCGCCCGGGACATTATGGGAGGGATGGATGTACAGTTTTTCACCTCTTTCAACCAGGTTTTCGGCAACGGTGCATATTATCATCCATACGGCGGTAACAAATCCCATGGTAGATACGGGACCTATTTTGTCAACATGGCCCTTCAGGTCGACCGAGGCATCTCCGGCGGGGACACAGGTGTCGACCACTATGTCGGCAAGCTCAAATATCTGCTTTCCGGTTGAGTGCCTTGACTTAACTCCGGAGAATTCGCCGGCCGATCCAAGCACAACAATCTTCATTCCCAGTTTACGGGCCTCAAGGGCTATGTCGATATTCACGTTGTTGATGCCCGAATGGGAGAAGAGCCACATGGTGTCGCGCTTGTCGAAATTGTAGCTTTTCATGATCTGGTTACCGTATCCCTCGACCCTTTCAAGGAAGACGAACTGGTGAACCCCCATCTCCCCGACAATATGGGTAAAGAAGGAGAGCGGCAGTTCGATCATGGGGTGGAAGCCCACGAAACCGCCTATGCGGGGGTACATCTCTTCGATCGGCAGGGTAGCGTGTCCGCATCCGAATGTGTGAACCCACCGTCCGGCGGCAATTGAGCCGGCCATCACACCGGCGGCCTTTTTGATGTTTTCTGTCTGTGTCTGTTCGATTTTGTCGATTATTCCACGGGCATTGGAGAGCCATTGTTTTGCAAGCATTTTTACCTCCTTTTTTATGTGTTGGTAATTAATTTATTAATGTATTTGCGTTATTGTAATGCTTTGTACATGTTATTTTGTCTGACGAAGTCTTATGGGGCTTTGTGATATCTATTTTAAAGAGGCTATTCTCTTCGAGAGCACCATGAAGATTACTGCCGAGATGACCAGGCTTACCGGGGCGACCATAAACGCTGACCTGAGATCAAGGTTTTCGGCCAGGATACCTACAACCGACGGGTATGTCATCCCTCCAAGCAGGGCAATGGCCAGAATGACACTGAAAGCGGTACCCGACAGCCTGGGGTAGAGATCGCCAACGTATGAGAATACCAGCGGGAATATAGCTGCAAATCCTATCCCCGTGAGCAGAAGTCCGGCTACAACCATCACAACGCTGTTTGACATAAGGATGATCGTGGTGCCTGCAACTGATACAAGAAGTGATACCAGGACCACCTTTCTTCTTTCAGCCTTCTGAAGTAGTGACGTGATCGCTATCCTGGTAAAAATCATACCTGTCCAGTAAAATGAGAGGAACAGAACTGCCTGCCTCGCCGATATTGCCAGGTACTCATTCATGTAGGTTGCCGACCATCCGCTTACAGTCATCTCCATGCCGCTCTGTATGAACAGGATCAGTCCGAACAGCAGGAGGGGGGCCTCCCTGGTCAGCTTCAGGCCTTCCGAAACCGGGAAACCCTGCGCATGCTTGGGAGCAGGAAACTTTAGAAAAATAAAAAAGAGCAGAGGGATGAGGATCAGTGCACCCACGAACCCGATAAGGCTTTCGTAGGCAAACCTGTCAAGCAACGATCCAAGGAGAAGTGGCACCCCGAGGGCGCCTATACCGAAGAAAACTCCCAGCAGGCTGAGCCTTGCACCTCTCTGCCCGTCTGATATGTCTGAGACAAGGGCATTTGTACCCCCGTTTATTGCTCCTCCCGCAAACCCCACAAAGAAAAGGGAGATACGAAGGATATTGACACCGGGGGCAAGTGCTATACCCTCAATGCTCGCAAAGACCAGTGCGGCACACATTACCAGGAGGCCCTTGTACCCGTAGCGGTCGACCAAAGGGCCGAATATAACAGAACCTATGAGCATGCCAAGGTTCAGCACCAGGAACAGAGTACCGGCATCTACCATGTCAATTCCGTATTTTTCAATTACCGACGGAAGGACTGATCCCAGAACGGCCATCACTATGCCGAAGATGAGCATTCCCATGCAGCCTGCAATAAACAGTGACCTGTTGCTGTATTGTTTTTTGGTGATCATAGATATTTATTCTTAAATGGTTGATAGAAAAACCTGAAGCTGCGGGATGCCTCTGCTGTGCGATTCAGCTTTCGCCAGCCATCAGTGCCAGTCTGCCGGCACCTGCAAGTCCGGCACCTCCCCCGAGGGATGTGGTTTCGAACCTTACCTGGCTTATGCTTATCGGCTGTGCCCACTTTTCGGCCTCTTCCCTGATCCTTTTCAGGAAACGCGAGGCAGGTCCGAATACTCCCCCGCCGAACACTATCACCTCGGGGTTGAAAATGCTCACAAGGTTGGCTGCTGTCATGCCCCAGTAAACAATTGCCTCGTCAATGGCTCTGACGGAGGCCGTGTTTCCCTTTTCGTAGGCCCCAAAAACCTCTCTGGTGGTGCTGAACGGTTTGCCTGATGGTTGTTTGTCACCTGTTACTGTTGTACTGCCGGGGTTTTCAGATGCTGCATATTGGTTTGCCATTTTTATGAGTCCTTCACCCGAGGTGTGATACTCAAAGAAACCGCAGCTGCTATACTTCAAATTGAATTCCGGTTTCATGGCAAGCCAGCCCACGGCCCCGGCAATATCTGAATGTCCGCGGATTATCCTGCCATCACAGAGTATACCCGCCCCAATTCCTGTTCCCACCGACAGGAAAATGGCATTCCTGCAATTCCTGGCAGTTCCCTTCCAGGTCTCGCCGAGTATGTAGCATGCCCTGTCGCTGTCAATGCTTATTTCGATGTTTTTTCGGTCGAACACCTCCCTTAGCTTATGTCTGAGGGGAAAGTCCTCCCAGCCCGGTATGTTGGGGGCCCATACCCTCCCGGTAGATGCGTGGTATATTCCGGGAACACAGATACCAATTGAGATGATGACATCACGGATGTCACTGTATGTTTCAAAAAGTTTCAGTGCTTCTCCGGTTATCAGGTCACCTGCCTGTTCACCGCTTTTACCCTGCAGAAGTGTGTTGCGCTCTTTCAGGATGACGCCATCGTTACTGAATATGGCGGCCGACAGTTTAGTGCCGCCCAGATCCATTCCTATTACAGCCATTATGTTTTAACTTTTCAGAATCTTATATCCCAAATTTTTACCTGTCTGGCGTCAATCCTTGTTTCAAGACTGAGGGTGTTGTTACGGGCCCTGATACGACGTTCGGTCCCGGCAATTACATCCCTTATCCGGTGATTGCCGTTTTGGTGAGTTATGAGATCGACCGATACATCTTCTACCGAGTTGCTGTGGTTTATAAGGAAAAGGACAAACCCGCTCTCATTCTCCTGGAGGCGTACCTCTACGTAACTTTCAGTATTTCCGTCATGTGAGCTGGTGAAAGGCCTTTCTATGCCTGCCCAGTTGATAAGGTTCATGAAGAACTGCTCGTTGCCCGGAACCGGATTGGGATGGTTAGCCATACCAAGGTATGTACCAACGAGCATCGCTTCACCTTCTCCGTATTTTGCGCTTACAAGCGCGGGGTGTCCGTCATCGAGCCTTGCAAGGATCTCAACATTCCGGTTTTCCAGGGGCAGGACGGATTTCTTATAAAGAGATCCGTTCAGGATATGTCCGGTTTCAAGATCCGATGTTGCCGGGTGAAGGTTATTGACAATTTCCAGCTCTATCGGGGTATTCTCCCGAAGCCTTACCTCGTGCTCGCGCACACCGAACACCTCGTGCAGCCCCAGCCCCGGAATTATTTCAGATGCATAGCCGCGGTCGTCATTCCAGCCGATACGCGCCTCGGCAAGAACATATCCGCCGTTTTCGACGAATGCCCTTATCCCTTCGGCAGCCTCCCTGGTGATCATTATCGGCCAGGGTATGATGACCAGCTTGTATTGCGAAAGCTCCTGCTTCTCAAGGTGCTCACGGTGAATGAAATCCACCGGCACATTATTATCGGCATAGGCCCTGAAATAACCTATAAGTGAATTGGTGTGGGCTCCTGGATAGTCCCGGCGCTGCATCCCGCCAACCATTTGGGAGAGGGGGTTGTAAACGATACCTATCTCAGCTTTTACCGGAGTGGATGACAGGAACAGTTCCTGGTTATTATCCACTATTGATGCGATCTCTCCTGCATGAACGGCTCTTTCTGTAAGTGTGCCGTCAAGGTTGATAAGCCCGTAACCGCCGGCCTCATATCCTGACGACATGGGATAATATGCATATATATTTACTCCCTTTGCTCCCTTTGCGATGGCTGACCATGCCCATATGCGGTGGTCGTCAGGCACCACCGGGTCGCTTATCAGCAGGGCGATAGTCCCGTGCCCGGCCTGAAGTTCACCTACGTACCATCCTCCCTTTTCCCTGTTGGCGCTGCGGGTGAAGTCCATTACCGTACGGAGGGTGGTAACCGACCAGTGGCGGTCGGGGTGGTTATGTTTTGGATATATGGAGACACCGTAAAAATCGAGGGGTTCTGCCATCATGAAATCGTCTGTTGCGCCTGCCCCTACGTAGGGGGACTGGAAGAGGGATGCTCCTACCGCATGTGCGGTTATCAGGTTGTGCGGATCGCCTTTGCGGATAGCATTATAGCGGGCGCGCATATCCTCAACCAGTTTTTCGTAGATGAACGTCTTCCAGTCGATAAAATCGGTATAGCTCAGAATGGTGCTGAAGCGTGGCGGGTCAACCTGCTCCCATGAGGTGAAGTTACGGTACCAGGCCCTGTTAAGCTCATCTATTTCTCCGTATTTTTCCATGAGCCACTCCCTGAACCTGGCCCTTGTGCCGGGGCAGAAGCAGAACTGAACGTTGGGCACATAGTCAAGGTGTGCCCAGTTGATGATGTGGGGCTCGCTCCAGAGGTCCCATCCGAAAAAATTGGGATAGGATGATGCCACTTTTGCGGTCTCGGTATAGAAATTCAGCACTGCCTCCTCAACATCAGCATTGTCGGTGCAGGCTCCCGGAGCGGACTGCGGATAGACCTTTATCCCGCTCTGGGTCTCGAAAAGTGCATGGGGAAAAGCATCGGCCACCCAGTCCGGCGCCGAATCGACATACATCTGTATAAATACGCGCAACCCAGCCTCCTCTGCCAGCCTCATAAGCAGATGCAGGTTTTCGAAGTTGTATTCACCTCTTACGGGCTCACACTTTGCCCACTCGACCCAGGTGCGTACTGTGTTAAACCCAAGCGACCTGATCTGTTTAAGGTCCCGGCGCCACTCCTCCTCGGAGTAAGGTGTTATTTCAGAAAGCATAGGGGCACGAGCTGTGCCTCCGCTGTACCATACGGAAAAAGGGAAAAAATCAGGTTTAACCTGGTTAGTTGTTTCCTGCGCAGTGAGTGATGATCCGATCATTACCGCACATACCAGTAAAAAAAGTTTTTTTTTGACCATAACAGTCAGGATTTAGGTAGATTTTGGTTTTTGTTCACATCAAATTTTTGACAATATCTGCTTGTAGTATAAGTTTAAATTGTTATCTGTTGTGGGGACTGTCCCAATTATATTGATTCCAGTATCAGCCGAAAAAGAGTGTTGCGATAAAGATCCCGGCAACCACCGCGGTAAGATCTGCAAAAAGTCCGCAACCCACGGTATATCTGATATTACGTACACCTATCGCGCCAAAGTAAACGGCTATCGTATAAAAGGTTGTTTCCGTTGATCCCTGGAAGGTAGCTGCCATCCGTCCAACAAATGAGTCAACGCCGTAGTGATTGAACGCCTCGATCATCATGCCCCTTGCCCCGCTGCCACTCAGGGGCTTCATGAAAGCTGTAGGCAGCGCCCCGACAAACTCGGTATCGGCACCGGTAAGCCCCACGAGCCAGCCTATTGCAGAGACCACCATATCGAGCGCCCCTGATGCCCTGAGCACACCGATAGCAACAAGCATAGCCACCAGGTACGGGATAATTCTGACTGCAACCTGGAAACCTTCCTTTGCTCCTTCGATGAACTGTTCATAGACATTTACCTTTTTTCTCCAGGCCAGCAGGATGAAGAGTATAATAACCAGGAAAAGCATCATATTGCCTGCAAAGGTTGAGACCACGGCTATCGTGGCCGAGGCCATGTTGCTGAATATCCAGATTATAAGTCCGATGATAAGTGACAATCCTCCCAGGTATGCCAGCACTACCCTGTTAAAAAGATTGATGCGCTGTATTGCTGACACTATAAGCAATCCTGCAATAGTGGAAAAAAAAGTAGTGAGCATTATCGGCAGGAAAATGTCAGCCGGATTGGCGGCTCCCATGGCTGCCCTGATGGCCATCACCGATACCGGTATAAGGGTCAGTCCGCTGGTATTAAGCACTATGAACATTATCTGCGAGTTGGAGGCCCTGGTCTTGTCGGTGCTGGCCTCCTGAAGTTCCTGCATTGCCTTTATGCCCAGTGGTGTAGCTGCATTGTCCAGTCCCAGCATATTTGCACAGATATTCATGGTCATCGAACCGAAGGCGGGATGCCTGTCGGGAAGCTCAGGGAATATCCTCCTGAAAAAAGGCATGACCATCCGTGTGAGTCCGCTCACCGCACCACCCTTTTCTCCGATTCTCATTATTCCAAGCCAAAGTGCCATTACGCCGATCAGGTATATCGCTATATCGACGCTGATCTTTGCCATTTCAAAAGTGCTTTCGACGATAGCAATAAACACATCCCTGTCAGCTTCTGAAAAGACATATCCAAGGAGTGGCTCAAGGGTGCTCCCGAAAAGATATCCCAGCACCCTAAGCAGTGCCACCAGCATGGCGACGATAAAGAAACCTATCCAGATATAGTTGAGTGTCATATAAGGGGTTTGTTGCAGGTTTAAAAAATCATTTGTGCGTTATTTATGGAGCGATGTTTTAATCAGCCGGCAGCAACAATAACCGGAGCAATATAATAAAAATTAACCGTAAGGGAGCTCCCCTGCAGGCAGGATATTTTACCAAGTAGTTTTAGCCGGCTGCACCGGGTTCACCCGCTTTCCGGTGTCAGCTCTGTTTCTTCCTGATAACCGAGAAGAAATCTGCCAGTTGGGGAATTTCAGATTTGAGTGCCTGGTCGGTGGAGCCCTCAAAAAGAACCCTGCCGTTATCAAGGTACACTATCCGGTTTGCAGTACGGACAATGCTGGAGACCTCGTGGGTAACAAGTATCACAGAAATGCCAAGCAGGTTTTTGAGGTTTAGGATAAGGTTATCGAGTGATTCGAGCGATGCCGGGTCCAGTCCGGCACCAGGCTCGTCGCAGAAAAGCAGTGGCGGATCCATGGCAATGGCCCTGGCCAGTGCGGCTCTTTTAAGCATACCCCCACTGAGCTGCGATGGATAGAGGTAATATGTGTCTTCAAGGTTCACCAGTCTGAGTTTCATGCGTACAATGTCGGCGGTAAGCGCTTCGGGAATATTACCCTGGTGCCTGAGAGGAAGGGCTATATTTTCTGCCACAGTCATCGAATTCAGCAACGCCCCGTCCTGATAAAGGACTCCCATCTCAAGGTAGAGGTCGCGCTGCTCCTTTTCTGTCAGTTCGGCAAGACTGCGGCCAAGAACGGATACGTATCCGCGACTTACAGGGTATAGACCCAGAAGATGCTTCAGGACAGTGGTTTTACCTGAGCCGCTGCCACCGATAATAGCTGTGACCTCGCCTTCCAGGGCACAAAATGATACATCACTGAGTATCTCATTGCCGTCGATCTCTGCATAAAGCCTCTGTACATCTATTATCTTATCCATGAACCGGGTTTAATATTTTTAATAGAACAAAAGACCCATTACACTGTCTGCCAGTATTACAAGGGAAATGGACACCACCACTGCAAGAGTGGTAACTCTTCCGACGCCCTCGGCCCCTCTTTCCACGCTGAAACCGTAAAAACTGCCTGTGAGCACAATGAGTGCGGCATACACCTGGCTCTTGACAAATCCGGTCAGCAGATCCTTGTTCTGCATTATCCGCCCCATACGGTTGATGAATATCTCGGGTGTTATATCAAGGGTTAGGTAGGCAGCTGTTGCTCCGCCTGCAATACCCGATACATTAGCGAGTATTATAAGGAATGGCATGGTGAAAAGACATGCGTAAAGTTTCGGTACTACAACGAAACGCACAGGGTCCAGTCCCATTGTATTCAGGGCATCCAGTTCGGAGGTGACCTTCATGGTGGCTATCTCTGCGGCGATAGATGAACTGCTTCTTCCGGCGACAAGGATTGCAGTTATCAGCGGCCCCATCTGGCTCATTACCGCAATGACGGTAAGGTCTACAATGTAAATATTGGCGCCGAAGGTGCTCAGTTGGGACCCGGAGTGCACAGCCAGCACAAGCCCTATGGCAAACGACATGAATACAATTATCATGGAGGCGTTAACCCCGATTTTGACAGACTGGTTTATAAACTCACCTTCGCGGAATGTCCGTCTTTTAAAAATGTCAGACACCGACCAGTAAAAGATGTTTGCCGCAAGGTTGATGAAACCGTAAAGATAGCTTGTGAACAGCCAGTGGGCCTTTTCGCCTATCCTTTCTGCAAGTGATCCTTCAGGCGGCGGGGATGCCTGTTTAAGTCCGCTCGGACTGAACAGATCCAGCTTCTTTTTTATGGAAGCTTTTTCTGTCTCAATGGTAATATCACCTTCCGATCCAAGCAATCTTCTAACATGGTATAAGGCTGTAACACCGGCACTGTCAATGTCCGTGATGCCGTCAAGGTTGATGGTCCGGACCTTGCCCTTAAGTGCGGGGATCTCTTTCCCGATCGCCCTGTAAAATGTTCCGGTACCTGAGGCCAGGATACTGCCATTGATAAAAAGTGTACCATCTTTATGCCGGCAACTGATATTGCCGGGGTTCAGTAACTCACCGGAAGGTTTTATTTTACCTTTTTTAACCACTGCAAAAGGTTTTTAGATGGACATGGCAGAAAGTTGCTGTCAATGGCTGCTTTATCTTACCTGTTTTAACCACTGCAAAAGGTTTTTAGATGGGGTTAGCCAGTATATCTTTTACCTGGCCGGTAAATTTTTCCAGCTCCTCTGTGAACATCGAAACTACGGCTGCCGCAAATAAGTTCAGGTCCCTGTCGTCAAGAACCGTTCTTTTGTCGGCCCTGTGTACGTTAACAACTTTGTTCTCATTATTGTCTGTCAGCCTGAACTCGAGAACCAGGCGTGCAATATGATCCCTGCTCTCACTGATCACTTCCAGGTTGTCAATCCTTGTATCAAGAGTGTAGTCAGCCTCCTGCAGTAGTCCGGGTTCCCTTATTGCTTCAAATACATTGTGTTCCTCAAGGAACCTGAAAATGATGCCGGTCAGGCTCTGCTCAGGCCTCACAGCCCAGGTGTTAAATGTGAAATACCTGATCTCGTGTGTATTCTCTCTCAGGACTATCTGGTGGGTTGCGTAGGCAGGCGAGACCTCTGCCGTTCTGACAATGCAGGTGCCTTTGATAGCCGCTTCCTGTTTTACATGCAAGGTCTCCGTATGCGGGTATTCAAGCACATAGTGTCTTGTCACCGGCTGTTTCCTTGTAAGGCATCCGGCTGTTATTACCGCAAGGACAAGGAGTACAAATATTATTCGTGACATAACAGATAAGTTTTATGATTAGTTACCCCTTAGATTCCTGTCAGGTATATTCCTGGTTCCGGGCCCCCTTATGAGTACCGAAGGGTCGATATTTATTTTCCTTGAGGCTTCGTTCAGGTTTTCAAGGGTATATTGCAGAAGAACCAGGTTCTCATTCAGGTGCATGCTGCTCTCCTCAAAGTCCGCATCCAGCCTTACAAGCAGGCTCTGTGTCTGCATTGTTGCTGCAGCAAGGCTTTCGATCAGTTCCTTCATATTTGCCTCCCTTACAGAAAGTGAGATATCCCTTAGGTTTCCAAGCACCTCGGATATTTCATCACCCTGCATGATTTCGTTAAACTTTCCGATGGCTGCTGCCAGCTCTTCAGATGATCCGTCCATCCGGCTGCTGATATTGTCAAGCGCAAGGGTGGCATTCCTGATATACTGCCTGTTCTCTGCAAGCATCTCATCAAGGGCGGCAACTGTACGGGAGGTGGTCTCAGCCAGTTCTGAAATACCTGATGCTGCAGTGGTAAACCCGGCCATATTATCGGGGTGTGTAAAAAGCTGCAGGTTATTAAGTATCTCCTCTACCCGCCAGGTCAGGTTCTCCGCTCTTCCGGTCAGATCGGCCGCCATGGTTGATCCCGGTTCGATGAAGCTTTCCGGCTCAAGAAATTCGGCTTCTTTTGTTCCTCCCCTGATCTCGATTGTTTTCAGCCCGGTAATCCCTATTGCCACAATATCGGCTACGGCATCTTTCTTGACAGGTGTGCCGGCATCAAGCGACAGTCTGACGATAATGGTGCTTACATCGTCCGGGTCAATTCTTATATTTGAGATGGTTCCCACGTTGATGCCAAGGTACTTGACCGGACTTCCCACATCGAGTCCGCTCACCGAGATATCGCTGTAGGCCACGTAATAGGTATCCTTCTGCTCAAATATTCTGCGCGCCGTGAACAATCCCACAATTATCAGCAGAAGTGCAGAGCTGATCAATATAAATATGCCCAGCCTTGTTCTTTGTGCTTTTCTTTTCATACAGCCTTTTTTTGTTTGCCGAGAATTTGGTTATTGCCTTGTTTATAAGTTATTTGACATGCAAGTATGCATCTGTGCCTTACAGAGGTACAACTCCAATTCCGGGCCTGTCAGGTAACGTTACTCTGCCGTCAATTATTTTAAGACCTTCAAAAACGTCATTATTGATGAGCAGGTTGCCGTCAAGATCAGCCCAGTCCACCGCCGGCGACAGTTGAGCCGCAGCGGTAACGGCACACGAACTCTCAATCATGCACCCAATCATAACCTTCATTCCCAGCGACCTTGCGGTGCTGACCATCTGGCGGGCCGCCCTCATGCCGCCGCACTTCATCAGCTTGATGTTGATGCCGTCATAGGCGCCGTAAACCTTTCCTATATCTGAAGGACCCTGTAAAGCTTCATCTGCGATTGTAGGAAGGGGACTCCTTTCTGTGAGCCAGGCCATGTCGTCAATTGCCTCTACAGGCATCGGCTGCTCAACGAACACCACGTTACGCTCATTGAGCCAGTGGATCATCTCAAGGGCAAACTCACGGTCTTTCCATCCCTGATTTACATCGACACAGATCGGAGTGTCGGTTACCGAGCGTATGGTCGTGATCATCTCCTTGTCGGTGTCAAGACCCAGTTTCACCTTAAGTATCCTGAATTCCGATGCTTCCCTTGTCTTTTCCCTTACCACTTCGGGAGTGTCGATCCCTATTGTATAAGATGTAAAAGGTGTTTTGTCGGGACTGTAACCCCACAGGCGATACCAGGGCTCACCAAGCAACTTGCCCGTCAGGTCGTGAAGGGCTATGTCAACCGAGGCCTTTGCCGCGTAATTGCCCGGGGCGATAGATTCTATATAACTGTTGATCTCTTCAATCCGGAATGGGTCATTGAACTGTGACAGGTCCACTTTATTCAGGAAGTTAAGGACCGTCTCGTGACTCTCTCCGAGGTAGGGGGGCATGGATGCCTCACCGTAACCAATATGGCCGTCACAACCAATTTCGGTAAAAACGACAGGTGTTGTGGTCCGGCTGCCGGCTGCAAGGGTAAATACGTGTTTGAGCCTGACCTCATAGGGCCTGAAGCTGAAAGTCAGCTTTTTTGACTCTTTGACTGGCGAACGGTTACCAATCAGGCCTGCCCCGGCCACCCGGGATGTTACCAGTGTTGAACCTGCCAGCAAGCCTGCCTTTTTGATGAAGTTTCTTCTGGATACCATAACTTATCGGGTTTGATTAAAATACCATGGATGATCCTTAACGGGTAACAGGCCTGGCTCTGACGAACCGGAGGGTGTCCTCCTGGCGCTTTGCAGGGTGGATGCCCTGTAGGCGCTGTAGTTGTCCCTTAAACTGTCAAGACTATTGACAGTCACCATCCCTGCTGCATGAATATACTCAGAATCTCCCAAATATATCGCTACGTGTGTTACAGGGGATCCGTCAGCGTCGCCGGGGTTTGTCCGGAAAAAAAGCAGGTCGCCGGTTTCAAGATATTGCCGGCCGGCCAGGTCTACCGGGTTACCATGCCGTGCCTGGAGAGATGCATCTCTTGCAATGACCATTCCGTTCATGAACCATACGATCCTGGTATATCCGCTGCAGTCCATCCCTTTAGGTGAGGTTCCCCCCCAAAGGTAGGGAAAGCCATGCATAGCCATTGCTGTTTCTGCTATCCTGTCAGCTGAAGGAATGGCTTCTCTGCTCCATTCTTCAAGACAATATGCCATATGCCTTGCTACTGTTCCGTTCCGGCCGTCAGGCAGTCTTACTTTCAGAAGATCTCCTTCGCTGCCTTCTTTTACAAGGATTGCACCTGCTGTAATATCTGAAACCGTTTGGCCATGCAGACTGTTGATAAAACCGTGGATTTCAGAATAGATTACCCGGGGAGAACTTTTCCATTTATACAGTTCATCAACATCCATGCCTTCCAGTGACGATTTGCTGCACCATCCAAGATACCGGTCGGGGGTCTGCACGAGAACCCATGAGCCCTGCTCCTTTAATACCCTGACCGGGTTTCCCAGGATTGCCTGTGTTACAAGCTCGGACCGGTGGGAGGGGGTGGCCCTGATGTTTGCAACGCTGATGTTGACCAGGGCCCACGTCCAGGGAACGTTAACAGGCAGAACGTCTATTTGTTCTGATATTTCAAATCCGGCAGCGGACAGCGAATCTATGATGGCGCGCTTTAATGCTTCGTTGTCAACCTCTCCTGAAATGTTCACCTTCATCCCGCCCTGCCATTCAGCTTTTATTTCAAAGATGTTTTCGCGTGCATCGGGTGCATGGACCTGCCTTATACTTTCAATTATTTCATCAATGCCGGGCTCTTTTTTACATGCTGAACTTAAAACCAGCATTGTTGCCGCCAGGGATGCCAGTAAAAAGAGAGTTCTTTTGCTCATGACAGTATTGTTTTCCGGATGCTGCAGGATCAAAATTACTTGATATTGTTTAAAAATCATTGGCAGCCTGTGTTAAAATCATTTTTCCCGGTTCTTTTTTACGCTGAAAGTCCGCATCCATGCGGTATTAAGAAACCACTGCCTTTTTGCTGACAGCAAACCGGAAAGTTTATTTCTGCGGCACCACATATTTTTTTATTTTTACCCCTGCTAACAGTTGCGGGATGAGATCTTTCAAATTGACCGGGATACGGAACCTTGAACTCATGGAGGTGCCCGATCCCTTAATAACATGCAGCACCGATGTGCTTCTCGGAATTAAGGTCGTGGGTGTCTGCGGATCCGACATTCACTACTACCTTAACGGAAGGATCGGCAGCCAGGTGGTTGAGTACCCTTTTACGGTAGGTCATGAATGTGCGGCTGAGGTTGTCGAGGTCGGGCCGGATGTAACAAGGGTTAAGCCTGGCGACAGGGTTGCCGTCGAGCCGGCCATGCCTTGCCACTCATGCGACCAGTGCCTGGCAGGGCGTCATCATACGTGCCGCAACCTGAAATTCCTTGGTTGTCCGGGTCAGGCGGAGGGATGCCTGTCCGATTACCTGGTGATGCCTGAAACAAGCTGCTTTCCTGTGCCTGAAAGCATGAGCCTTGATGAGGCTGCCCTCTCTGAGCCCCTGGCCATAGGTCTCTATTCGGTAAGGAGGGTAATGCCTGTTGCCGGTTCCCTATGCGGAATACTGGGTTACGGCCCCATTGGCATGAGTGTGATGCTTGCAGCCGCAGCAAAGGGAGCCGGGAGGATATTTGTGACCGACAGGATCGATTCAAGGCTGAGGATAGCGAAGGAAACAGGCGCTTCGCTTACGGGTAATCCTGACAGAGATGATATTGCGGGAATGATCCTGGACGAAGAGAAGAGGGGGCTGGACATTGTTTTTGAGTGTTGCGGGAAACAGGAGGCAATGGATCAGGCGGTTCAGATTGTAAAGCCCGGCGGCACGATAGTCATTGTAGGAATACCCGAATTTGACAGGTGGTCATTCAGTGCCGATGAGATAAGGCGCCGGGAGATAACTCTTATTAACATCAGGAGACAGAACCACTCGCTTGAAGAGACACTGGATATGATCTCAGGAGATGGATTGCATGCAGCTCCGATGGTAACCCACAGGTTTAAGTTTAAGGAAACCCCCGGGGCATTCAGGCTGGTTTCAGAATACGCAGACGGGGTCATGAAGGCAATGATCGAGTTTTAATTACAAGAGAAGATACCATTAGCTGGCTGGGTTTATTTACTAAGGTTTTCTAAAACAGGTACCAAGCTTCAATGGAAATATTTTCCGGATATGTATTTTAACCTGTATTCTATACCTGTGTTCGCGGCAGCATTGATAATGTTGTCACTTGCACTGCTTATAAGGAACCATGTAAATACCCCTTCTGAAAGATGGTTTGTCCGGCTGATGCTGGCAGGTACAGTTTATTCCCTTTTCTATGCTCTCGAGCTTTGCTCGTATGAAGCTGAATTTGCGCGTTGGTTTTACAGGCTGGAGTATGCAGGGATACCTTTCGTGCCTGCAATGCTTATTCTGTTTTCGCTGAGCTTTACCCGCAAAGAGGAGGTCAGGGAACTCTACCTGTTGTTGCCCATACTGGGTATTCCCTCTGTTACATTCCTTCTAGCATTTACACACGGGTATCACGATCTGTTCATAACCGGCGGGGAGATTGACCATTCGGCCCTTTTCCCGGTATTTGTATTCCAGCCGGGGATTTGGTACTGGGTTCACCAGGGGTATGCGCTGACTGCTATCATAACGTCAATATTGCTGATGGCCAGGATGTGGTTTTTATCTGCTCCCGCTTTCAGGAAGCAGGTGAGCATTGTGTTGCTGGGGATCCTCCTGCCTTTTGCAGTTTTTATAGCATATATGCTGGAGTTGACACCCCGCGGACTAGATCCTATGCCTTTTTCGTTTGCAATGACCGGGATGGTGATATTTGCCGGTATTTTCCGGTTCCGGCTGTTTAACCTCACCCCGATTGCAAGGAATATACTGTTTGATAATATTCCCGATGGCGTTGTTGTGATTGACAAGGATGGAAGGTTGGTGGATTACAACAGGTCAGCTGCTGCATTGCTTCAAATTGAACCGGAACATGTAGGGAAATCGAGAGGCACCGTATTTTCTGGCTGGCCCGAAATAGAAGCACGCTTATCTGCCGGGGATCTGGATTTCGAAGTATCCAGGATAACCCGGGAAAGGGCCCTGTTTCTGAGTTGCAGACTTATACCGCTGAAGGATGACAGGGGCGCAGGAAGAGGCGATATGCTAATTCTGCATGATGTGTCGGCACGGAAAAAGGCTGAGATTGAAAGGCAGGAGAGTGAGGATAAGTTCGGGATCATATTTGAAAATGCGCCGCTCGGACTGATGTACTATGATATTGACGGGCTTCTTGAAGTATGCAATGATTATTTTGTCAGCCTGATGGGCTCGAGCCAGGAGAGGCTGACAGGGCTGAACATTAAAAAATTGCCGGATAAAAGAATTGTTGCTGCCGTTAAGAAATCACTCGATGGAAAACGGGCTGTTTTCCAGGGCCGGTACACTTCGGTAACGGGGGGACGGACAGTGTACGTACGGGCCATATTCGAGCCGGTATTTTCAGATAAGGGCAGGGTAGAGGGAGGTATGTGCATAGTTGAGGATATTACAGAACGGAAGGTGGCAGAGGGCAAAATAAAGAAAGCCAACAGGGAGCTTAAAAAGATAAACGCCGAAAAGGACAGGTTCTTTTCCATACTTGCACATGATCTTCGCAGCCCCTTCAGCTCGTTCCTCGGTTACACCGACATATTGCATGACAGTATCGGCACCATGTCGGCCGATATGCTTCAAACTATAGTCTCAAGCATGAAGGAGTCTGCCAACAATCTTTACGGCCTGCTTGAAAACCTGTTACAGTGGTCACGCATCCAGCAGGGGTTGACCGATTATTATCCGGAGAATCTTAACGTAAGGGAGAGGATACTGGACTGCGTGGAGCCTCTCCTCTCGTTTGCCAACAGTAAAGCAATTGATGTGAGCTATGACCTGCCCGTTGATATTGCAGTTACAGGAGACCGTAAGATGTTTGATACCGTGGCCAGGAACCTTTTTACCAATGCCGTCAAGTTTACTCCCCGTCATGGTTCGGTGGGTATTTCTGCCTCAAACACCGGTGAGGGTTACGTCGAAATATGCTTCAGTGATACGGGTATAGGCATGGAGAAGGAGATGTCGGCCAATCTCTTCAGGCTGGATGTGAAAACTTCAAGAAAAGGTACTGAAGGTGAGCCCAGTACCGGACTGGGACTTATACTCTGCCATGAGTTTATGAGTCGCCAGGGCGGCACAATCAGGGTCGAAAGCCGTGAAGGCGAAGGGAGCAGATTTTATATGCAATTCAGGAAATCAACCTCCGGGGTCGGCAATTAAATATTTGGTTACTATCTTTGCATAATTATCAGGCCGGCATTGCTGCCGGCTTCAGGGCAGAGGACAGTTGTCTTCGAAGGTCCCGTCCGTTTCATAATATACATTTTACCGCCATATGCCAAAGCTGAACGGAATAACCGACAAGCGGGTCAGGTATTACAGGATGCTGCCCAGACCGGCTGAATTTGTAAGAGCCATGCCATTGGGCGATACCGGTAGAAAGGTTGTTGAAAGATCAAGGCAGGAGATCACTGCCATTATAAAGGGAGAGGATAAAAGAAAACTGCTTATCACAGGCCCCTGTTCGATTCATGATGCCGGCCAGGCAGGTGAGCTTGGCTGCAGGATAGCGGAAATGGCAAAGGAGGTAAGCGACCAGTTCCTTGTTGTAGGCCGTTTTTACTTTGAAAAGCCCCGGACCGTGGATGGCTGGAAAGGACTGGTCTATGATCCGCACATAAATAATTCCTGGGACATAGAGAAGGGTCTCGAACTTGCCAGGAAGGTTCTTATACATGCCGTTTCTGAGTGCGGGCTCCCTGCAGCGACTGAATTTCTGAACCCCTTCACCCCTCAGTACTATTCGGACCTTGCCTCCTGGACGGCTGTGGGGGCGCGTACCAGTGAGACACAGCTCTACAGGGAGATGATGTCGGGACTCTCGATGCCGGTTGGCTACAAGAACAGCACCCGTGGTGATATAGACACCGCTGTAAACTCACTTATTGCACTGAGGAATGAAACCTGCTTCATAGGGATAGATCAGGACGGTAATGCCAGTATCGTGGCCACCACGGGAAATGATACGGGTCACCTTGTTTTGCGGGGAGGCGCCAGGCCTAATTACCGGAAGGATAGTGTTATGCATGCTCTTGAGGTTATGAAAGAGAGAGGCCTGTCCAACGGGTTGGTGATAGACTGCAGTCACGGAAACACTGGAGGGGATTACCGTAAGCAGCACCTGGTCTTTGATGATGTAATTGAACAGATATGCAGTGGCAACGAGAAGATAGCGGGAATAATGACGGAGACAAACCTGGCCGGAGGCCGGCAGTCCCTCCGGAAGGATCTTACCGGCTTTGACAGGTCAACTCTCAAATACGGGGTTTCCATTACCGATGCCTGTCTTGGTTTTGATGAGACCCGTGAGCTGGTGCTGAGGAGTGCAGATAAACTGCGGAAGAGAAGAACAGAGTGACAGTTAACTTAAAAATCAACCGTTTTCCCTGTTCCATGCTTCTATTGCCAGCCTAACGCTTCCGTGCTTCAGAAGCAAATCCCTGGCCTGGTCGGCATCCAGATTGATCTCTTCCATGATCATCCTTGTGCCGCGCCGGACCAGCTTGTTGTTTGTAAGCTGCATGTTGATCATCCTGTTCCCTTTAACCTTACCAAGCTTGATCATGAGTGAGGTGGTTATCATATTCAGTATCATCTTCTGGGCTGTACCTGCTTTCATTCTGGTGCTGCCGGTAAGGAATTCAGGACCCACGACAGCCTCAACAGCTATTTCAGCCGCCTCCGTTACGGGAGAACCGGGATTGCATGTTATGCAACCGGTAAGAAGTCCTTCATGCCTTGCCCGTTGAAGTCCACCAACCACATAGGGAGTGGTACCCGAAGCGGCAATACCAATAACCGTGTCGTGCCGGTTTATCTCGAACCTTTTCATGTCTTCCCATGCCTGTTCGGGATCATCCTCTGCCTTTTCCACTGCTTTTCGCAGGGCAACGTCGCCACCCGAGATAAGCCCTATAACCATGTTGCCGGGCACCCCGAATGTAGGAGGCAGCTCTGAGGCATCAAGCACTCCCAGCCTGCCGCTGGTTCCCGATCCTATATAGAATACCCTGCCTCCCTGTTCCATCCTGGGCAGTATCTCGCCGATAAGCCTCTCTATCTGGGGAAGAGCTTTTCTGACAGCTTTATGCACCAGTCCATCCTCCCGGTTGATACCCTCGACAAGTTCCCGGACCGACATCTTTTCCAGGTTCTGGTACCTGGAGGGCTGTTCGGTAATGATTTTTCTGAGATCCTCGTCCTCTCTTTCGTCCATACGTTGCGTCATAATAACTGTATCAGGTTTTGTTTCCTTTATGGTAATCCAGCAGGCCCTCCATCGGCTCCCTCGTGATAATGCCGGTTGAAAAACCGGCTTCACCTGCCGCCCGGGCCAGGATATCCCTGAAGTGCCATCCTATGCTGCCCGTAACGTTGACCGCCATGGTTTCTGCCTCGGGGTACTGCCTGATGTTGCGGTTGAAAAACTCAGTAAAACTTTCGATGATGAGCCGGTACACTGCCGGGTCTTCTTTGTGCTCTGCCAGGAAATGGGTGAACCGGGCCATGAACCTGTTCGGGAAAGGCTTCCGGTAGACATTCTCCAGAATCTCTGCCGGCCCGAGCCTGTATTTTTTGTAGAAAGCCTCGCGCACCTGTTCCGGGAGCTGGTTTTTAAGTACATCAGACAGCAGTTTCCTGCCAAGTACCGTGCCGCTGCCTTCATCACCAAGTATATAGCCCAGCGGAGATACGTGCCTTGCTATTCTGCTGCCGTCATAGTAACATGAATTGGAACCGGTGCCCATTATGGCCGCTATACCCGGCCGGCTGCCGCAAAGTGAGCGTGCAGCCGCCATAAGGTCCGAGTCGACATGGATGGCGTCTGCCTGAAAGAACTGGTCGAGAGGCCTTCTGACCTCTTCGTTCTTTTGCGGATTGGCACATCCCGCACCGTAAAAGAATATCGCACTGTAGGGTCCACGCTGCAGTGTGAATTCAGCTTCAAGGGTTTGTGATATCTCACCCGGACTTTGCAGGAAGGGGTTGATCCCTGCCGTTGTGCAACACATCTCTTCGGTATCTGTTTCGACGGTTATGCACCATGTTGTTTTTGTCGATCCGCTGTCTGCTACCAGAATCATGTTCAGTTGTTTTTGGTATTGCCGGTTTTGCCTCCGGGGGCGAATTGAGGGGGGACTTTTAAGCCGGGAAGCCGGCACCGGTTTTCTGCAAATATAATAAAAAGGAGGATGCCGGAACCGGCAACTGTCCGCCAACATACTTTTGACATTTTTTACTCATCAAAAAATGGTTATTTTAGCGCACAGTGAAACCTATCACATTGAACCGGTAATCAATAAACGCCTGTATATGAGCTCGCTTTCCCCAGTCCTGGCTTTTCACCCGTTAACCGGACCGGTATCACTGCCGGAAGGACATCATGGCAGAAGCAATTATACGGGCAGTGTGCCGGTACGAATAACTGCAAGGTGGCTGCTGACAGTATTCCTGTTGCTTGTTACTGCCATCCCGGCAACCTCACAGTCCCCCCGGGAACTGCGCCTTTCCGGGAGGGCCATGAACCGCCTTGAGGATGTCTCAGATCTTTTCACGGGCTGGCATCACCTGGGGCAGATGGGGGTTGACAGTGTGGCTGTTGATATAGCAGATAACAATGTATTCGTCTGGCTGAGCAGTCCGGTTACCCACATTCCCATCCGCTATCCATGGCTTGAGGCCTTGCGTGCAGGTCTGCTCAACCGGCTCGGATTCCGGTTCAGGAACTATGAAATACATCTCTGGTCGGCCGGAAGGAGGCTTGAGGAATACATACCAAATTACTACAGGGAGCCATACATCGACCAGGATTCTTCAAGGATGGCTGTAGCCTTGGCAGACCGATCTCCAGGGGCTGCAGGTTCCGGATATACCGGAGATCTTCGCGGGCCCGGCAAAGGGGTGGCCGGAACGGAAGCCCCGCCCCGGCAGCTTGTGCGCAGGCAGGACAGGGAGTATTATGGCGGGGGACTGTCGGGGGCGCACATTGCGCTCTGGCCAAGCCACGGTTATTATTATGAAGCTTCCCGCGACCGGTGGGAGTGGCAGAGGGCCCGGCTTTACGGTACCATAGAGGACCTGTATCCTTTTGCCTATATACGTGCATACCTGTTGCCGATGCTTGAAAATGCCGGTGCCACAGTGCTGCTGCCCAGGGAGAGGGATATCATGCATCACGAGGTGGTGGTTGATAATGACGGTTCACACGGCTCTTCTGAAATTGTAATAACCGGCGGTGAAAGAAACGGATGGGATACGGTACCGGGGGGCTTTGCGCTGTCCGACACCCTGTTTGAAGGGGACAACCCTTTCAGGAAAGGGACGCATCTCAGGTTGCGCACGGAAGGCGGTGCCGGTGCGTCTGTAACCTATATACCCGCTATACCGGATTGCGGAGAATATGCTGTCTACGTCTCATGGGCGAAGGCACCGGAAAATGTGCAGGATGTGATATATGCCGTAAACCATACAGGAGGAATAACACGTTTTGTGGCGGATCAGGGCATGGGCTACGGCACCTGGATATACCTGGGAACATTTATGTTCAAAGAGGGAACCGATAAGAAGGCAGGCAGCGTGACCATTTACGCCCCGCCCGGGGCCGGCGGATACATTACAACTGATGCCGTGCGTTTCGGGGGCGGGACGGGCAATGTTGCCAGGAGGGCGGCCGGTGAATTTGTGCAGTCGCTATGGTCATTGCACGATGACGGCACCCCGGCGGAGAAAAGAGATTCTGCTGACCCGGCCCTGCAGCAGGAATGGAAGCTGAGCGGCAGGCCCCGCTATATGGAAGGGGCGCGTTACTGGCTCCAGTATGCGGGAATGCCGGACTCATCGGTGTACAGCCTTAACCGGGGCCGCAACGACTACAACGACGACTTCATGTCACGGGGGGAGTGGGTTAACTACCTGATGGGTGCGCCGCTTACCATGACCGGTGAACCCGATTCCGGGAGTCCCCTTATCCCCGTTGACATGGTGCTTGCCTTTCATACCGATGCCGGCGTGACACCATCCGATTCGGTCATAGGAACGCTGGCAATATACAGCAGCCAGCGTACAGGCGGGGTGTTCCATGACGGACGCTCCCGGATGGCCTCACGTGACCTTTCAGATATCGTACAGACGTCTATAGTGGAGGATATAAGGCTGCAGGCTGACAGCAGGTGGACCAGGAGGGGGTTATGGGACAGGCAGTACTCGGAGGCATGGAGGCCTCATGCCCCGGCACTCCTTCTTGAGCTGCTGTCGCACCAGAACCTGGCCGACATGAGGTACGGACTGGATCCGCGGTTCAGGTTCCTGGTAAGCCGGTCAATATACAAGGGGATGCTCAGGTACCTGGCATGGGAGCAGGGAAGGGAACCGGTGGTTCAGCCGCTTCCGCCCGAAGGTATGTATATACGCTATTTGGGT
The DNA here is from genome assembly GCA_007695015.1 of Marinilabiliales bacterium. Lineage (NCBI taxonomy): Bacteria > Pseudomonadati > Bacteroidota > Bacteroidia > Marinilabiliales > Marinilabiliales bacterium. The sequence goes on along the minus strand of REEN01000027.1, from coordinate 84,287 downwards.
GGCTCTGCCATCAGGCTCGGCTGGAGGGAACAGGAGGACCCGCTTGAGCCCACCGCCGTGGCTGAAGGCTATATTGTCCATACGCGGAGAGAGAATGGCGGGTTCGATAACGGAAGAAGGGCTACGGAGACATTCATGGATATTGACCTTCCGGAGAGCGGAACGATCTATGGTTTCAGGGTGACAGCCGTTAACAGCGGCGGAGAGAGCCTGCCCGGAGAGATACTTTCGGTTATGCTGCCCGGTGAACGGGAGCGGACAGGGTCTGCTCAGGAAGGAGCAGATGAGGTGAAGCCCGTGCTGGTTGTGAACGGCTTTACGCGTGTTTCAGGACCGGCAGTATTTGATGAGGGAGAGCTCGGGGGACTGGCTCAGTGGGATGATGCGGGGGTAGGACACAGGTATGATTTCAGCCATACCGGCGCGCAGTATGATTTCAGGAGATCGAGCGACTGGCTGGATGATGATTCCCCTGGCTGGGGCGCCAGCTATGCCGATATGGAGGGCAGGGTAATACCCGGCAACAGTTTTGATTACCCGGCGCTCTACGGCAGGGTGCTCAGGGAGGCAGGGTATACCTTCATTTCAGCCGGCAGGGAGGCTTTTGAGCAGGGTTTGTATGAACCGGCCGATTATGCGGCGCTCATACTGATCTTCGCTGAGCAGCGCGGCGTTAAAGGGTGGAATGATCCTGAACTGGTGTCTTTCCGGGTCTTCACTCCCGGCATGATGGATGAGGTGAGGAGGTTTGCAGACCATGGCACGGGGATAATGGTTACAGGCGCCTATATCGGAACCGACATGATAGAGAGCAATGATACACTGGCTGTAAATTTTGCGCGGGATGTGCTGGGCTACACGTGGCGCACCAACCATGCATGCAACAGCGGCGCTGTTTACCTGACAGGACGCACCCCTTATGGATTTCCCGGGGAGATTAGCTTCAACGCCGGGTATGACCCTGATATCTATACTGTTGAAGCCCCTGATGCAATTGAACCTGCCGGTGAGAAGAGTATGCGACTCTACAGGTACTCGGCTACAAAAACAAGTGCGGCAGTACTGAAGTACGGCGACCGGAGGGTGGCGGCATTCGGCTTCCCTTTTGAGTCCATCATCTGCGATGAGCAGAAGCTTCATATGATGGATGCTGTAATGCGGTTCCTTAAGGGCGGGGTTGGTATGGGGGCTGATAATGCGAATTCCCGGACGGACATCCCCGTTTCCCGGGATCTTTGAAGGTAGCGGACTTTATTTTGAGAATTTGATAATGCAAGTGAAACCAAAACCAAACATAAAAAACTTTAAGACCATGGAACAACGGATTACATGTTTCCTCCAGGCCGGTCATACCGGCAACCTGCTTGAAACACTAAGGCAACTTGAACTATCAGGCGTGACAAAGCGGTCGTTTATATTCGGAAAAGCCGATGATGTGCAGTCCTCTCTTCCAGAATCGGCCGAAATGCTTGATATCCTTTCAATGCTTTCAACGGCAGCTGTTAAGAAGATGGCCTCCCTGGCCGATACCGACTATGTGCTCATATATACAAAATCCCTTCCGCTTAAGCTGGGAGAGCATGCCCTGCGTCGCATGATTCAGGTAGCCGATGACACGGGTGCAGGAATGGTGTACTCTGACTATTTCGAGGTGAAGGAGGGTGAGGTAAGGCCATGCCCGGTTATCGATTACCAGCAGGGCAGCCTTCGTGATGATTTCAACTTCGGGTCGGTCATGCTCTACCGCACCGCGGCACTCAAAAGGGCTGTTGCAAAAATCCCCGACGAATACCAGTTCGCAGGCATTTACTACCTGCGGCTGAGGGTTTCAGAGAAGCAGCGCCTTTTCAGGATACCCGAGTACCTTTATACCGAGATGGAGACCGACACCCGGAAGTCGGGACAGAAGATGTTCGACTACGTCGATCCGCGCAACAGGCAGATGCAGATCGAAATGGAGCGGGCATGCACCGGGCATCTCAAATCCATTGGAGGATGGCTGAAGCCGGAATTCAAGGATGCAGACCTTGCAAAGGGCTCCTTTCCCGTTGAGGCATCGGTAATCATACCTGTCAGGAACAGGGTTAAAACCATTGCCGACGCTGTCAAATCGGTCCTTAACCAGAAAACCGGCTTCCCTTTCAACCTGATAGTGGTGGACAACCATTCGTCAGACGGCACGACTGAGCTGCTAAAAGAGTTTGCAGCTTCTGACAACCGTTTGATACATGTGGTGCCGGTAAGGAATGATCTTGGAATAGGAGGCTGCTGGAACGAAGGGGCCTTCCATGAGCAGTGCGGAAGGTTCGCGATTCAGCTTGACAGCGATGACCTGTATATTGACGAAAATGTTGTTCAGAGGATCGTTGATGAGTTCTATGCCCAGCAGTGTGTCATGATAGTGGGCAGTTACAGGATGGTCAACTTCGGACTTGAGGAGATACCTCCCGGACTTATTGACCACCGGGAGTGGACACCCGGCAACGGGAGGAACAATGCCTTGAGGATTAACGGGCTTGGGGCTCCCAGGGCTTTCTTCACCCCGGTGCTGAGGGAGATAAGGCTCCCGAATGTGAGTTACGGGGAGGATTATGCCCTTGGACTGGCAATTTCGAGGCATTACCAGATAGGCAGGATCTATGACCCGTTGTACCTGTGCCGGAGGTGGGAAGAGAATACTGATGCATCGCTCGACGTACAGAAGCTGAATGCCCATAACACCTACAAGGACAGGATAAGGACCATTGAGCTGCTCGCAAGGATCGCCCTGAACAGGAATGAGTCCGCCAGCTAATGACATGACTATTTCTCCGGCGGGAGCCTGGTGGCAAAGACTACCCGCCGGTGTAACAACAGCGAACAACAGCGAATGACATATAAATAATTGCTCCCGGCGTAACGGGTGTAATTAACGAAAACCGATTTATGGAGAAGAGCGGGAATGACAGGATAACCGGCATGGATGATTTTTTCAGGTGTCAGCTGAATCAGTGGCCGCTGGCGAAAAAGAACTATGATGACCTTGACCGGGTTTTGATCAGGGATGTTGCGATGCCAGGCAACTCTCTTGTAAGGGTGCAGTTCAACCCTGCCAGGATGCGCTCATCTGCAGCCAGGGTGGATAAAAAAAGCATCAGCGAAAGGCCGTGTTTCCTGTGTGCCGGCAACCTGCCCCCGGAGCAGAAAAAGATAATGTTCGGAGACTCCTACATGGTGCTTGTCAATCCTTTCCCGATATTCAGGCGCCACCTTACCATTGCGCTGACCGGTCATAAGGACCAGCTCATCAGGGGCAGGTTCGTCGATATGCTCACGCTTGCCCGGGCACTTGAGGATTACACCCTCTTCTATAACGGACCGCGCTGCGGTGCCAGCGCGCCCGACCATTTCCACTTCCAGGCGGGAATCAGGGGATTCATGCCGGTAGAAAAGGAGGCGCGTACGCTTCCGCGGAAGCGTATAAAAAAAGAGGGTGCGGTTGTTATAGATGCCCTGGAGGGGTGTCACAGGAAGACCCTCGTTATGGAGGGAGATTCACCCGGAGAGCTTGATCGCTGGTTTACAAAAATATATGATATATTGCAGGATATGCAGCCCGGAGAGAATGAACCTATGCTGAATATCCTGGCGGGTTATTACGGGGGGATATGGAGGGTTGTTGTGTTCCCCCGGGAGAGACACAGGCCATGGCAGTTCGAAGCGGAGGGTGAAAAGCAGATACTGCTCAGTCCGGCCTCTGTCGATTTCGGCGGGGTATGGATAACACCCAGGCAGGAAGATTATGAAAAGATCGACCAGGCTGTGATCAGTGATATTTTCAGCCAGGTAAGCCTCGGGGAGGCTGCGTGGGCACAACTGCCTGAACGGCTGGGGTAAATAATTGTTCAGGCTCTTTGCGGTCTGGCCGCGTTTGATTGCCAGAATGCTACCGGAAAAAGGGATTAACTAAAAATAAGCGATATGCAACCAAAGATCAATGTAGGAATTATGTTTTCACCACGAATTGTCTTCCATCTGAACGGACGGTACCGGCACCTGGAGAGCGGTGTCGAGTTTGAGGGTCCGGGAAGCGTCGTGCTGGAGGACGGGAAACTGAGCTTTTCCATTGGCAGCAGCCCCGTAGCTGCTTCTTTTCCCGTTGAGCTCGAGCCGGTTGACTGCGAGGATTGCAGTTTTGACCTCAAAGAGGTTACCATCGGGATCAATTTCCACTGGGAGAGAAAGGAGGACCAGCGGTTCAGGGGAGGATTGCGGGTTATCGGGGAGAACGGACTGCTAACGGCCGTCAATGTCCTGCCCCTCGAAGAATACCTGATCAGCGTCATCTCGTCGGAGATGAGCGCCACCTCATCGTCTGAATTGCTGAGGGCGCATGCGGTGATATCGCGCAGCTGGCTGCTGGCGCAGAAGGAGAAGGAAGCCAGGCTGAAGGGTACAGGTGAGTATGTAACCTCTGTCGAAAAGGAAGGGGAAATCATCCGGTGGTATGACAGGGAGGATCATAAAAATTTTGATGTCTGTGCCGACGACCACTGCCAGCGTTACCAGGGTATAACCAGGGCAGGAACGCCCGCTGTGGAGGAGGCGGTAAACTCGACTTCAGGCATGGTGCTTGCCTATGAAGGCAAAATATGCGATGCAAGATATTCCAAGTGCTGCGGGGGCATAAGCGAGAAATTTGAAAATGTGTGGGAGCCGGTGGTGCATCCCTATCTGACAAAGGTCATAGACAACCCCGTTGATCCGCCAGGGTTCGACACCGTCCTGTCGACCGAGGAAGCTGCAAAGGCGTGGATACTTGGTAGTCCCGAAGCATTCTGCAATACCAGGAGTACATATGTCCTCAGCCAGGTACTGAATGATTATGACCAGGAGACTGTCAACTTTTTCAGATGGTCGGTTACCCTGGAACAGAATGAGATAAAAGAGCTTCTGAAAAGGAAAGTGGGCCTGGAACTTGGCGACATCATAGCTCTCGAGCCTGTTGAGAGGGGTGTGTCGGGCAGGCTGTTAAAGCTCAGGATCAGGGGAACCGGCGGCTCGGTTGTTATAGGCAAGGAGCTGGAGATACGGAAGGCCCTTTCTCCATCACACCTTTACAGCTCGGCTTTTGTAGTTGAAGAGGGAGAGAAGGTTGAAGGCGTACCGTCGGCCTTTACATTGAAGGGCGCCGGCTGGGGACACGGTGTGGGCCTCTGCCAGATTGGTGCTGCCGTGATGGGCTCGGGTGGCTATTCGTACCGGGACATACTGACACACTATTTTCCCGGCTCTGAGCTCGAAAAAAGATATTGAAAAATTAATACGGAATAAAAATGAAAAAAGCCAGTCACCGTTCAGCATGGGCATGGGTGCCCTCACTTTATTTTGCACAGGGTATTCCCTATGTAGTCGTAATGACCGTATCGGTTATAATGTACAAACGTCTGGGTATTTCCAATGCCGATATAGCCCTCTATACAAGCTGGCTTTACCTGCCCTGGGTCATCAAACCATTCTGGAGCCCTGTAGTTGACCTGCTTAAAACCAAAAGGTGGTGGATCGTGCTTATGCAACTGCTGGTGGGTGCCGGACTTGCGGGTGTGGCTTTTACCATACCCGTTCCGGGCTTTTTCCAGGCCACACTTGCATTTTTCTGGCTGCTGGCATTCAGCTCGGCCACTCATGATATTGCTGCCGACGGGTTCTACATGCTGGGGCTCAAGGAACATGAGCAGGCCTATTTTGTCGGTATAAGAAGCACATTTTACAGGTTTGCCATGATTACCGGTCAGGGACTTCTGATTATTCTGGCAGGCTTTATCGAGACGCGGACCGGACTTGAACCGGTCAGTATCACGGTGACTGCCGGTCCTGATATTCCTGCGGGGGTGCATAAGTACCCCACTACAGGTGAACAGGTTGAAGGGAGGCGGAACTTCATTGCCGGCACCGAAGAAATAGAGCTTTCCACCGCCGGTATAGATCGTGAAACGGCCCGGGAAATGCTTGCCTTTGCAGAGGAACAGAATATACTCAATGGATTTGTGGAACCTGAACCTGAAATTGAGCCATCGGTATCATGGTTTGCCCGTTCTGTATCCGGGCCTCTCGGGATGTGGCTCAGGGAAAGGTTCGGTGTTACAGACGATATAGATCTGTCAGTTCAGGCAATGCAGGGTAATATTGCCCTTGTGGGTGTTTCATTGTCATCTCCTCCCGGCCCCGGTGAAGAGGTGGTGCTGAATACCGGACTGCAGAGGGGGGACGCCAGTATAGGGCTTGTCATCGGCGAGAGACTTGTGTTCACTTCTGCTAACTGGGACCGGACAGCATGGATGGCCATCCAGCTTGACCCGGCACTTGACCGGCCTGCCGAGGCACATTTTGAAGGGCTTTCCGGCAACATCCCGTTTGCCTGGACGGTGACCTTTTTCTTCCTGGCTGTTCTGTTCGTAGTGTTTATGGTATACCATCGCTTCTTCCTGCCGTTCCCTGCAACTGACAAACCAGCGGTGAATGAAAGGGGAATAAGCGTGCTTGCAGGTTTCATCAAGACATTCAGCGCTTTTTTCAGGAAGGAGAATATCGGTCCGGCCCTTGCATTCATGCTCCTGTACCGGCTTGGAGAGGCCCAGATAGTGAAGCTTGCCTCACCTTTCATGCTTGATCCGAGAGAGGTGGGGGGACTGGGTCTAAGTACGGGTGATGTGGGTTTGATATACGGCACAATTGGAATTGCAGCACTAACGATGGGCGGCATACTGGGCGGTATTGTTGCTTCCAGGAAGGGACTTAAGTACTGGGTCTTTCCAATGGCCATCGCCATGAATGTTCCCAATATCGTGTATGTGCTGCTGTCGGTTTATTCGCCACAGAGTATGTGGGTCATTTCGGGCGGGGTTGCATTTGAACAGTTTGGTTACGGTTTTGGATTTACTGCATACATGCTGTTTATGATACACTTTTCAGAAGGAAGTCACAAGACTGCCCATTATGCCTTCTGTACCGGGTTCATGGCCCTGGGTATGATGCTGCCCGGAATGATCTCAGGATGGATTCAGGAGATCGTGGGTTACGTAAATTTCTTCATATGGGTGGTCATATGTACCATCCCCGGGTTCATAATGATCTTCTACCTGAAGATAGATCCGAAGTTCGGAGTCAAAAAGAAGGAGGAAGACAGCGCGGGGGACTGACAAGCTGATGCGGGTTTCATTGTATTTTGCGAGCTTCAGGTCATGGGCGTTTCACGTATGGCTGAAGTTCCCGGCCAGGGTTCAGTAAAGGAAATATTCTGCCGCCTTTTCGGCGAAAGCGGCCTCCTGCCGGGTCCAGATCTCCAGAATATCCTGAACCCTGAACCGTTCCGAAAACGTTGTCCTCACCTTGTCGGTGCCCACCACCTTGTCGAACATGTCGTGACGGGCAGGGTCGCAAAGCTCAAAAGGATCCTTGTCCGGGTTAAGATCCTTCATCTCCTGCATTATCCAGAACTGTATGAGCGAAAGCTCAGCCTTACGCACGTCGGTAAGATGGATCTGCACCCCGCTTACCATCGTTCCGCTCATCACACTGTAATAGGGCCTGAAATGGACGGGCCTGAATATAACACCGGGCAGAGCCAGACTGTTGAGCCTGTTTGCCAGCCTTCCGGCATCGATCCAGTTTGCCCCGACAAGCTGGAACGGCAGGGTATAGCCCACTCCGATGTTGTACACGTAAAGTTCGCCGAGAATGCCTGATACGGGATAATAGTAAGCCGAATGGATATGAGGTATGTGAGGGGAGGTGGGCACCCATGGAAGTCCGGTATCCTCAAAAAGCATATCGCGATCCCATCCCTCCATCCTGATCACTGTGAGGTTCACAGGGCCGCTTTCAAGCAGCCCCTCTTCGTTCAGGAAATGGGCAAGCTCACCGGTGGTGAAGCCGTGCACATAGGTGACGGGGAACTGGCTTACAAAAGATATGAAGCCATCTTCGACCAGCGGTCCTTCGAACTTATTTCCGCCAAGGGGGTTGGGCCTGTCCAGCACCATAAACCCGATGCCGCTCTCAGCGGCAGCTTCCATGGCAAGTCCCATTGTGCTTATGTAGGTATACGACCTTGAACCTATATCCTGAATGTCGTAGACAAGAATATCAATATCTTTGAGCATCGTAGCCGTTGGCTTTCGGGTGGCTCCATAAAGGCTGAATAGAGGCAGTCCGGTTACGGCATCGGCTGCGGTCTCCACTTTCTCGCCTGCAGCAAAGTCTCCCCTGATGCCGTGTTCAGGACCAAACAGTGCCACCAGGTTCACTTCCGGGGCGTTAAAAAGTATATCTGCGGTTGATCTGAGCCTGCTGTCCACCCCGGTGGGGTTCGTTATGAGTCCCACTCTCTTGTTCAGCAGGGGCTCAAAACCATTTTCTTCCAGCACCTCTATACCGGTCTTCACCTGCGAATGGAGCAGGTTTGATGAAAGAATAATAAAAGCAATGAATAATCTCATGGTGGTAGTTAAGGTTAATTAGCTTAGAATTTAATAATATTGTAAAAGTAAAAAAAGTGTGCGTCAATACCTGCAGCTATGAGAGGCTTTATCTGTATTTTTGCGGTTATATGCATGGCCGCCATGGTTGCCACTTGTAGCAACCTGTCAAAACGGAAGAGTATTATGGACGATGCCCGTGAGCTTTTAATGTCCGGTGAATTCAGCCGGCTTATAGAACTGGCCGCCGATGAGGATCCAGGAATCGATTCTGACGGTCCGCTAAGGCGTTCGCTTGACAGCCTGGCTGACAGGGCCAGGCGCTTCATGATCGATTTTCCCCTCACATCTGATGATGTGCTTGAGAGGCTCAGGGCCGATTCTGTTGATGCCGGTGAGGACGACCTCAGGAGATGGGAGGATGCCGGGGAGCTTGAGTATATTATGATTGACGGAGAGCGTCGTTATTTCAGGTGGGCACACCGAAACCTATACAGGATAAACGATGAATTGCGGCAGAAAATGCAGATCGACAGGGAGAGGGACAGTTCTCTGGCCGCAGTGTGCATGGAGCAGATCGGACAGATACTCGGGAAAACATCCATAGCAGGCCCCGGCATACCTATTAATCCCGAAACAATGGTTATACGGTACACCATTACTGTCGACGCCGGTGCCGTGCCGCCCGGCGAGACAATAAGGTGCTGGATGCCCTGGCCCCGTGAAGACATAGCACGCCAGGACATGGTGCGGCTGCTGTCTTCCTCCCCTGAGGAATATATTTTATCACCACCTGACACTCCCCAGCGCTCCATCTATTTTGAACAGGTTGCTGTCAGCGGCGAGCCGGCAGTCTTCAGCATGGAGGCAGAGTTCAGGTCATGGAGCCAGTATTTCCCGCCGGCACTTTTCCGGGGCCGCGACCCGGGTGATGGCCCTGCCGGTGCTGAACAGGCAGGAAGTGCACTTCCTGCATACGTGACGGCCCATACCGGTGAAAGGCCGCCCCATATAAGGTTCAGCAGTGAGATCATTGAGCTTGCCGGTTCGCTGGTTGCAGAAGGGATGACCCAGTATGAAAAGGTAAGGGCATTTTACCACTGGATCAACGACAATATAATATGGACTTCGGCAATTGAGTACGGGCTGATGTCTGACATACCTTCATACGTTCTTGAAAACCGTCGTGGCGATTGCGGGATGCAGACTCTTCTTTTCATTTCACTGTGCCGCTATGCAGGCATACCGGCCAGATGGCAGAGCGGCTGGATGATGCACCCGGGTCATGTCAACCTTCATGACTGGGCCGAGGTGTGGCTGGAGCCTGCCGGCTGGGTGCCGGTTGATGTCTCCTTCAAACTTCAGCCCTCACCTGATCCCATTGTGTCAGGGTTCTACATTACCGGCATGGACAGTTACAGGATGACGGTCAACAACGACTATGGCCGGCAGTTTTATCCTCCAAAGGGCCATGTGCGCAGCGAGCCTCTCGATTTCCAGAGGGGGGAGCTTGAATGGAGGGGAGGCAACCTCTATTTCGACCAATGGAGATACAGGATGGAGGTGGAGTACAGGTAAAGGAAACACCAGCTCCCGCCCGGCTCCGGGAAACTGAGTTCAACAGGCAAAAAGATACCAATGCCTGTTTGGCATTAATCCAGTTCCCTGATTTTGATGTTCCTGAACCATACCTGGTCGCCGTGGTCCTGCAATGCAATATGGCCCCTGCGATATCTTCCGTAACCCGGAAATTCAGCCCATTTACTGTTGGCAACAAGCTCTTCCCACTCATCGGTCCAAAGCTGGTATTCAACCACTTTTTTTCCGTTAAGCCAGTGCTCAACGTGTCCGTTGTCAACTACTATTTTTGAAGTGTTCCATTCACCGGCCGTCTTAACGGGCGGTTCTTCCGGCGCATGAAGGTCATAATTCGCAGCAGTGTACCAGGTAGCATCCAGCTCAACCGGGTAGCCAAGGTCATCGAGTATCTGGTACTCGGGTCCTGTTGCATAAACAGCCGGATAGCCATTCTCTCCCACAAGGTAAAGTATTCCCGAATTACCGCCCTCACTTATCCTCCAGTCGGCTTTCAGGATGAAATTTTCAAACTGCCTTTCGGTTACTATGTCACCGGTAAGGTCGCTTCCGATACCCTGGGCAACAAGCATTCCCTGGTGGGCATACCACCCTTCATCAATGGTGAGGTCATCTTTCTGGAATCCTCTCCAGCCGTTGGTTGTTCTGCCATCAAACAGCAGCTCCCATCCTTCGGCAATCTCCTCTTCGGTAAGTACGTTGTGAACCACTTCGGGCTCATCTGCAGCCTTTTCAGTTCTTGGGCCGCATCCTGTAAGGTTTGACAGGGCGAAGACAATCGCAATCAGGATCAGAAAACTATCTTTTTGCATTTTTTTTGGATTTAAGGTTGATTTACTGGTTATAAATGTAACTGATATTGTGTATTCTTATTTTTACGGACCGCAGGTAAATGTTTAAATGATTATCCGGTTTGGTTTTACAAATATAATTCAATTTAGTGTATCAGAAAAAATGTAACTTAGCGGCCAGGATATCCGCCCCGGTCAATTAACATAACCAAAACCATATGCAGGAAAAAATACTCATTCTTGATTTCGGATCCCAGTATACCCAGCTTATTGCAAGGAAGGTCCGTGAACTTCACGTTTATTGCGAGATATACCCGTACAACAAATTTCCGGTTCCCGACCGAACCGTCAGGGGCGTCATACTTTCAGGCAGCCCGTCCTCGGTAAGGGACATCGGTGCACCGGTACCGGATCTTGATATGATCAGGGGGAAATTGCCGGTTCTTGGTATCTGCTATGGTGCGCAGTTCATGGCATTCAATGACGGGGGAGATGTTGCTCCGTCGACCACCAGGGAATACGGTAGAGCCAGACTGGATACAATTGATGTGAATTCTGACTTGTTTTCAGGTGTTAGCGAGGGTACCCAGGTGTGGATGTCGCATGGCGACAGCATACTAAAGCTGCCGGGTAACTACAGGGTAATCGGCGGTACTGCCGACGTGCCTGTGGCGGCATACCAGGTTGAGGATGAAAAAACCTACGGTATTCAGTTTCACCCGGAAGTATACCATACAACAGAAGGTAAGTTGATCCTGAAAAATTTTATCGATGATATCTGTGGTTGCAGGGCGGACTGGACACCGGCTTCATTCGTCGATGAGGCAATTGCTATGCTCAGATCAGAGCTTGGCGATGATAAGGTGATCCTGGGATTATCGGGTGGGGTAGATTCTTCCGTAACGGCCGTACTGCTGAACCGGGCGGTGGGTGACAACCTGACCTGCATATTTGTGGATAACGGACTGCTCAGGAAGGATGAGTTTGGAAAGGTCATCGCTTCTTACCGGGATATGGGACTGAATGTTCTGGGAGTGGATGCCGGAAAAAGATTCCTTGATGCTCTTTCCGGTGTAAATGACCCGGAGCAGAAAAGGAAGGTTATTGGCAGATGCTTTATAGAGGTGTTCGAAGAGGAGGCTAGTAAGCTGACTGATGTAAGGTGGCTGGCCCAGGGTACCATTTATCCCGATATAATCGAATCGGTGTCGGTAAACGGCCCCAGTGCTACTATAAAGTCGCACCATAATGTTGGAGGACTTCCCGAGATAATGAACCTGAAGGTGATTGAACCCCTGAAACTGCTGTTCAAAGATGAGGTAAGAAGGGTGGGAAGCACTCTTGGGATTGACAGAAAGCTTTTGGGCCGTCATCCTTTTCCCGGCCCGGGACTTGGTATAAGGGTGGTTGGAGAGGTAACCCCGGAACGGATTGCCATCCTCCAGGAGGTTGATGATATCTATGTGAACGGTCTTGCTGAAAACGGGCTGTATGAACAGGTGTGGCAGGCTGCTGCGATTCTCCTGCCTGTCAGGTCGGTCGGCGTAATGGGCGATGAGAGGACCTATGAAAATGTGGTTGCCCTGAGGGCGGTTACCTCTACGGACGGGATGACGGCGGACTGGGTGCATCTGCCATATGAGTTTCTGAGCAGAATATCGAGTGAGATCATCAACCGTGTCAAGGGTGTGAACAGGGTAGTTTACGACATAAGCTCAAAACCCCCCGCCACCATAGAATGGGAATAGAAAAGGTCGCCTCCAAACGTTCTGCGTGACTTGCAATATCTTGATATTAAAGCAAAAATCATTACCTTTGATGTTAAAGGTACTCCTGCTTTTGAGTTCCGGAAGGTTGTGGCGGATATTACCCCCGCTCTAATACTAACAATTGTTAAAAGATAAACCCGGTTCAACAAAATCATCATAAGCGCCGTTTATTTGGTATGGCATTTGCCATGTTTCCTATACATGAGATTTAAAACATTTTGATAATGAGACGTTCAATTTTATTAATTCCCTTGATTTTACTGACGATTCTGCCGCAAAAAGCAGAGTCGCAGTTATTCAATGACCAGATATACAAATTCAGTAAGGCTCTGGGTTCGATAGCCAGCTTTTATGTTGATTCTGTTGATCAGGACCAGCTTGTTGAGCATGCGATAATCGAGATGCTGAAGGAGCTTGACCCTCATTCCGTATACGTGAACAAAGATGAAGTGAAGGCCATGAATGAACCCCTGCAGGGTAATTTTGAAGGTATTGGGGTGCAGTTTAACCTGCTGAATGACACCATTTTCATAATATCGCCAATATCCGGCGGACCCTCTGAGCGGGTCGGGATCCTTGCCGGTGACAGAATTGTGAAAATCAACTCCGAGGTTGTGGCAGGTACAGGGATAACCAACACAAGGGTTCGTGAGAAACTTATGGGTGAAAAAGGTACTAAGGTTACGGTTACGATCAAACGGCGGAACGAACGAGAACTGCTGGATTTTACTATTACGCGGGACAGGATACCGATTTACAGTCTTGATGCAGCTTACCTTGTTGACGACGAAACCGGCTACATCAGGCTGAACCGTTTTTCATTCACTACCGTAAGGGAATTTGAGGAGGCTCTGGAAAAACTGAAGTTGCAGGGCATGAAGGACCTGATACTTGACCTTCGTGAGAACGGGGGTGGATATCTGCAGGAATCCATCACCTTGTCTGATCATTTTCTTGACAGCGACAGGATGATAGTTTATACCGAGGGGCTCAACATCTCCAAGATGGATTACCTCTCAACAAGGGCCGGCAATTTCCGTGACGGGAGGCTTGTTATACTTCTTAATGAGGGTTCGGCATCAGCCAGCGAGATTGTTGCAGGCGCGGTACAGGACTGGGACCGGGGCGTTGTGGTAGGCAGAAGGTCATTTGGCAAGGGGTTGGTGCAGAGGCCTATAAACCTTCCCGACGGATCAATGATCAGGCTTACGGTTGCAAGGTACTACACCCCAACCGGGAGACTTATACAAAAGCCTTATGACCAGGGGGTTGACGAATATTCGCTGGATGCTTACAGGCGTTATATTAATGGTGAGTTTTTCTCCAGGGACAGTATAATGCTGCCGGATTCACTCAGATTCTATACAAAGTTGAACAAAAGACCGGTCTATGGTGGTGGGGGGATTATGCCGGATGTTTTCGTTCCTTTTGACACTACATCAAATACAGCCTATTATCGTGACCTGGTTCGCAGTGGTATCTTCAACAGATTCATACTGGAATATGTAGACCGTAACAGGGATCAGTTAAGGGCAGATTATCCCGATTTCAGAAGTTACAAAGAGAATTTTGATGCTGCAGGCCCGCTGATGGTGAAGTTTGTAGAATATGGAGAAAAGGAGGGTGTTGCACTGAATGAAAAGGATCTTGAAAAGTCGTATGAACTTATTTCCAATCAAATCAAGGCTCTCATTGCCAGGGATCTATGGACTATGAGTGAGTATTTTGAGATATCCAATTCGAGAGACAATGTTTTTCTTAAGGCTGTTGATATAATTACCAATCGCCGTTCTTACCAGACGATCATTCGTAACGGACTCCAGTCGGCTGATAACTGATATTTGTGAAACCGGTTCTCAAAATAATTATTACCGGTCCCGAATCCACCGGAAAGACAATACTTGCTGAAGGCCTTGCCTCATTTTTCAATACCTGCTGGATACCTGAATATGCACGCGAATATGTTATGAGCCTGCAGAGGCAATACACATATGAAGATGTCGTGCATATAGCCAGAGAGCAGATCAGGCGCGAAAAGGAATATGCAGGCCGGGCTGATCAAATTCTTTTCTATGACACCCACCTTGAGGTTACCAAGGTATGGTTTATGGTGGTTTATAATAGATACCCGGACTGGCTCGATGATGCAATAAAGAATTCAGGCGCGGACCTGTTCCTGGTATGCAATACCGATATTCCCTGGGTGCCTGACGGAGTCAGGGAAAACGGGGGAGAGATGAGGAAACATCTTCTTGAGAGGTATATCTTAGAAATTGAGGCTATTGGAGCTCCATGGCGACTTGTGTCAGGGAAGAATGAGCAGAGGCTTGAGATGGCTGTTCAGATTATCAGCGATTATATAAATAAAAATAAGTGGTAAATATGAGTAACAATGAGGGGGTCTTCCCTCCTGCCGGAAATGGCTGTTTTGAAATTATTGCCAAGACTTTCAGGGGCCTCGAAGATGTGCTGGCAGATGAAATAAAGGGTCTTGGCGGCATATCTGTAAGGAAAGGCACCCGCGTGGTCATGTTCCGGGGTAATTTGGAAACCCTTTACCGGGCCAACTTCCTGGCACGAACAGCTCTGAGGGTGCTTAAACCTTTCGCCTCATTCACGGCAAGGAACGAAGATGAGCTTTACCGGGAAGCTGGCAGGACAGACTGGTCTCTCATTATTCCCAGGGGGAGTACCTTTGCAATTGATGGCACTCTTTCTTCCAGGTGGTTCAACCATTCCAAATATATTGCGCTCAGGGTAAAAGACGCCATTGTCGATCAGTTCCGTGACCGGACGGGGGAAAGACCTGATGTTGATACAGATGATCCTGATATAAGAATTAATCTGCATATCTCTGATGACAGGTGCAACCTTTCGCTCGACTCTTCGGGTGAATCCTTGCATAAAAGGGGTTACCGCACCGGTACCGGTCCTGCCCCGATAAATGAGGTCCTGGCGGCCGGACTTGTGCTTCTCTCCGGATGGGACCGTAAATCAAACTTTATTGACCCGATGTGCGGCTCCGGCACCATACCCATAGAGGCGGCAATGATAGCCTGGAATATTCCTCCCGGGGTCTATCGGAAGAAATTTGCATTTGAAAAATGGCCCGGTTTTGAAAGGGAATTGTTTGAAAAAATATACAACGAAGACCGGGCCGAACCTGATGTTCCTCCTGTTATCATAGGCTCAGATTATTCTGCTACATCATTAGCTATAGCCAGGGATAATGCCAAAAATGCGTTTCTGGGAAGAAAGACCATTTTCAGGATCTCGGCATTCGAAGACCTCGAGCCTCCGGCCGGCGGCGGTGTTATCATTACCAATCCCCCTTACGGAGAAAGGATAATGCAGGAAAATGCAAAGGCCTTTCACATGGTTGTCGGAGATACACTGAAGAAGAGGTTTGCAGGTTATGAAGCATGGATATTGAGCAGCAACCTTGAAGCATTGAAGCATGTTGGCCTCAGGCCCGAACGCAGGATAATCCTCTTCAATGGCCCCCTGGAATGCAGGTTCGTTAAATATTCACTTTATGAAGGCAGTAAAAAGCAAAAGTGATTTTTTGCATGCAGGGGAAAAAATAACTTGGTTATTGAGAATAATTATATATTTTTAATGTCTCTATTTTTTGAAATAAAAGCTGTAGTTTTGTTATATTTGTTCGGCCAAAGGATTTTCAGTTATTGACTTTCAAAGCATAAGCCTTTTATGAGTTTCAATTTACAGGAAAGTTATAAAAAAATGAATGAAGGCGATGTGCTTCTCGCATATAAGGGGAGCATTACCACTGAGCTGATTACCAATGTGCTTGAGGTTATAGAGTCAAAGCTGGATGATGTAAACACTGCTTCTGCAGTTAAGAAGAAGATTTACAACGTACTTGTCGAGAGTCTTCAGAACCTTTTTCACCATATTGATGATATACCAGACAAGATCAGGGATGAATTTGATGCCAGGTTTGGTGTTCTGGTTGTTGCTAAGGAAAAGGGAATGTACAGGATTTCAACCGGCAATTTTGTCCGCACCGCTAAGGTCAAGCAACTTAAGGAGAAAATAGATAAGATTAATTCCCTTTCAAAGGAGGAGTTGAAGGATATGTACAAGTTTGTTCTGAACCACCAGAAACTTTCAGCCAAGGGTGGAGGGGGACTCGGACTGATAGATATTGCCAAGAAAACAGGAAATAAACTGGAATATATTTTCCATAATTATAATGATGAGTTTGATTTTTTTAATCTCAACGTCTTTATTTCCGAAAGTAAAAACTAATATTTAAATTAGAATAGAGAATGGAACCCATTATTATTGAAGGTACGCCGAAAACTCCATCGGTAAGATTTGATGCAAAACAGGGACTGGTAGAAATTAAAGGAAGGTCAATACCGGAAAACTCGGTCGAGTTTTACAAGCCTCTTGTGGATTGGCTTGAGCAATATGCTGGAGTCCCGGCTGAAAAGACACAGGTTAATATCCACCTTGAATATTTCAACACCAGTTCATCCAAATGCATACTGGATGTATTCAAGAAGCTTGAGGCAATACACAAGGCCAAAAATGAGGTTTTGGTTAACTGGTATTACGAGGAGGATGATGAAGATATGCTTGAAGCAGGTGAAGATTATGAATCTATAATAAGAATACCTTTCAAGATGATCGAGGTAGAGGACTGATTTCAGCACGAACTATCTTTTACTGCATCGATATTGTTGACCGGTTCCCGGAGGAGCCGGTTTTTTTATACTATAAGTCAGGCTTTTACCCCCTTCAGTTTTTTCATTATCCCGGGTTGATCCTCAAACCATTCCAGCATTTTCTTCAGCAACCTGAAATAGAGTGCCAGGAACAGAATTACAGTCATGATCCATATAACAGCAGTGTTTACCCACAGTGTTCCATATGTGTTGCCGAAAACACGTTTTTCCGGTGAATAGAAGTGTGCCTTTATAAAGCGCCCTTCCGGGTCCCTGTATACGGGATCGATCCGCTGGTGAAGCCTGTAATTGTATTCGATGATACGGGTAACTTCCCGTGAATTTCTTACCAGGTCACTCAGCGTCTCGTTATGATACCTGTTCCTTCTTTCCAGGAACTGTTCCCTGCCTTCATCAGTCTGGTGATACTCTGTGATTATCCTGTCCTTTTCGTTATTGGCACTGTTATAAAGGTGTATATAATATCGGTTGAGAAGTGCAAGGTATTCATCTGCCTTTTCAATAAACTCTTTGTCGGGGATCGTACCGGGATAGTTTCTGAAATCTGCTCCAGCTTCGATCTGCCGGTTTCTTTCCTGTTCCCGGCTCAGTTCGTTTACCAGCAACCTGAAGTTCGCTTCCATCCTTTCGCTTGCTGACGGGTTACCAAGGTTTCTTTTGCAGAAATCGAGCTTGTTCTGCAGGTTCCTCAGCCAGAAATTGTTCATGTATTCGGCCCTGCTCATCGCCTTGTTGTAAGGATAGAACTCATATTCAAATGGGTTGTTCGTGAACTGGTGGACAGCAAGTGCCTCATATGCCCATCTTGCTGTAATTATCTCACCGTAAAGGGGAATTTGGCTGGGTGAAGAAATGGATGGGTTCAGCTCCTCAAATTTCACTATAATACCGCTCAGAATGAGCTGGGGGATTACCAAAAACGGTATAAGTATATAAATGGTCACAACTGTTTTGAAACTGTCTGATATGATCAGTCCCATGACGTTGGAGAAGCACCAGGCACTGAAAAGGACAAGCCAGTATTCAAAATACATGCCCCGTATCTCTATTATCGAGTTGCCGACAAGTACAAACAAAAGGGCCTGAATTGCAGATATGCCAAACAGGACGACTATTTTGGAGGAGAGGTAGCTTGACCAGCTCAGGTTGAGGAAAGCCTCCCTTTTCAAAATCTTCCTGTCTTTGATAATCTCCTCGGCACTTACTGTAAGTCCTATGAAAATGGCAACGATGACCGACATGAAGATGTACACCGGCACATTGAGGTTGCCTGCAAATGTGTAGCCGGATGTTGTTGCCACATTAACATCACGGTACTTAATGATAAAAGAGAGCAGGAAAGCGAGAACCGGTGCTTCCAGAAAATTGATGAACATGTATTGCCGGTTCGCTATCTTGGATAACAGATCCCTTTTTACAAATACAAGAAATTGCCGGAACTTGTCCGGTATCCTGAATGACACCTCCGGCAGCCCAATATGGGACGGCAGTGTTTTTTCATTTTTCAGGCTGTACTGAAGCTGGTAATAGGCCCATTCCCATGGAGAAATCTTCCGTGAATGTGTCTGCTTGCCGAATTCATCCAGCACATTGGTTTCAATGATATTGAAGAGTTGTTCAGGATTTACATTTCCGCAGGCATGGCACTCACTTTCATTCCAGTTTGCATGCTGCACGTGCGATTTGAAATAGATTATTGCATCAACAGGGTCGCCGTTATATATTAGAAATCCGCCGGTATCAAGTATCAGGAGATTATCGAACATCTTGAAAATATCCGAAGAGGGCTGATGAAGCACAACGAATATCAGCTTGCCTTTAAGTGCAAGCTCCTTTAAAAGGTCAAGTATGTTCTCTGAATCCCTTGAGGAGAGGCCTGAGGTCGGTTCGTCAAGGAACAGGATTGCCGGTTCACGGATAAGCTCAAGAGCTATGTTCAGGCGCTTCCTTTGTCCCCCGCTTATTTTCTTGTTAAGCGGACTGCCTACCTGGATGTGTCGTGCCTCGTACAGTCCCAGTTGCTGAAGCAGGCTGTTTACCGCTGTTACAGTTTCTTCTTCGGTATAATGGTCGAAACAAAGCTTTGCATTATAATAAAGATTCTGGTATACGGTAAGTTCTTCGATAAGGAGGTCATCCTGGGACACATGTCCGATAAGCCCCTCTATCTCCCCCTTTTCACGGTGAATATCGATATTGTTGACCAGTACTTCGCCCCTGTATGGCATCAGGCTGCCGTTCAGGACGTTTAACAGCGTCGATTTTCCTGAGCCGCTTGATCCCATTATGCCTATCATTCGTCCCGACTCTTCAGTGAATGAAAGTCTTTGCAGGCCAATATTGCCGCCCCTGAAACGGTACTCGATATTCCGGGCCTCAAAAATTAGTTTGCTTTCGGTGAGATGGGGGCTGAATGTGCTCACCACGTCGCTGAAGTATACCGGTTTTATCCTTGGGTTACGGATAGAAGTGCCGCTGTCAAATACATAGACTTTGTCCTGCTGGATCAGTTGCGAATTGAGGTACATTTCGCTTTCACCGATATACCTTACCAGGTACATGCTGACCTCAGCAACCGAAAGCACCCTTATCTGCCCTTCAATTGCCTCCCGGTATATGTGCCGGGTCTCCCCGCAGGAAAAATCCCTGTTCCCGTCAACTACCAGTATACTGCCGGATCTTGGTATATCCTCGAAAGGCTTGAGTACGAAATTCTTTATGTTTTCGTACTCATCGCCTGAGATATTGAATGAGAGAGCTACCGTATCAAGAAATTCAAACTCCTGGTCACTAATTACTTCGCTGTCGCTTTTGACAAATTCCAGGAGATTTACAAATACGATTATCTTCTGGCGCTGATTAAGCTCTTCGTTGATCTTTGTGCATATGACCAGAACCCTTACCGAGCTTGATGAGGTGCGTTTTTTCTTTTTAATCTCTCCCCCAGCCTTTTCCTGATGGATTTCATAGTAGTTTTCAAACACCGTCAGGTATTCATCAACAAGTTCTTTGCTGAGCTGTCTTTTCAAAAAAGACTCAACCACAGATATCCTTTCCTTCTTGTTGCTTTCAGGACGGGCAATGATAGCGAAAAGCTGCATTAAAGCTCTCAGAATTTGCTGACTCATAATTGAGGATGGAGGTGGATTATTGGTTTATTCAATATTCTGCCATATGGCAATAAAAATAGATAATAAATTCTTTAAATCCAACGTGCCTGTGAATAATGCAGTTATTCTCAGTACAGTTTAATTGTTGTTGCATACCTCTTGGATGATCCCTGTCCAATTATTATATTGCAGGTTCCAGCGAAGTTTAATACTAACCAAATTCTTTTATCATGAGACTATCAGCGTTTTTACTGCTTCTGGCTGTATTTTCAGCAGGAGCCCAGAACCTGCCTGTAAAATGGGAGGAGCTTGTTACCAGTGACTGGGATGAAGCTCTTAAAAAATCAGGGTATACATGTATCCTGCCGATGGGAGTACTCGAGAAGCACGGTCCGCATGCACCTATGGGCTCTGACATAATTCACGCTCGTGAATGGGCCGAACGTGCTGCAAATATCGAATATGCCGTCGTATTCCCCGAGTTCATTTACGGACAGGTCTATGAGGCCATGCATCAGCCCGGAACATTCACCATTCCAAGCGATCTTATGTGGTCGCTTCTCCAGGCAACGGTCGACGAGATAGCCCGGAACGGGTTTAAGAGGATCCTGATACTTAACGGTCACGGAGGCAATAATAATTTTATAAGGTACTTTTTGCAGGCCCAGCTTGAAAAAAGACGCGATTTTGCTGTTTACCTGCACACACCCTCTGCTGATCCTGAAATCAATGAAAAGATAAGGCAGATGCGCAAATCAGACCCCTCATATGACGGACATGCAGGGGAGCGTGAGACTTCAACGCTTCTCTACCTTCGTCCTGATCTTGTGCTGCAGGAACGTGCTGATGATGAATCGGGTAAGAACCAGGCAAGACTGAACCTGCCTGACCTGTATACAGGGATATGGTGGTATGCCAGCTATCCAAATCATTACGCCGGGGAAGGGTCTGCCGGATCCTATGAGCTGGGTAAGCTCATTACAGATCACCAGGTTGAAACCATTGTAAGAAATCTGAGGGTTATAAAAAATGATGAAAAAACCCTTGAGCTTCAGAATGAGTTTTATGACAGGGTTGAAAAGGGATTCAGATAACTCGTGAAAGGCGTTGGCTGAACTGATCTCAAACAGGAAGATCTGGAATATAGCCTATCCGATTATCCTCGGAAGTGTCGCGCAGAATTTCATAAATGTCATTGATACTGCATTCCTTGGACGGCTTGGTGAAGCAGAACTGGGTGCTGCTGCAATAGGTGGCGTATTTTATCTTGTTATCATAATGTTCGGATATGGTCTGGGTCTTGGTACCCAGATCATGATAGCCAGAAGGGCGGGAGAGCACAGGGAAAGCCGCACGGGGATTGTTGTTGAGCACTCCATAGTCACACTTTTTATTCTGTCAGTTCTTGTTTTTGGTCTGATAAAGTCTCTGGCACCCTCCTTTTTTTCGGCTATCATCATTTCGCCCAGGATCCAGGTGTTGACTGAAGATTATGTCCAGATTCGTTCATGGGGGATCTTTTTTGCTTTCATAAACATGGGGCTCAATGCGTTTTTTATTGGTACCGCACGAACCCGTGTGATCACCTGGTCAACTACCTTTATGGCAGTTGTAAACATTATTCTGGACTGGTTGCTGATCTTCGGGAACATGGGCTTCCCGGCAATGGGCATAAAAGGGGCAGCACTGGCATCTGTGCTTTCAGAGGTGTCGGTTTTAGGTTTCATGATCATATATACGGTTGCTTTTTCAGACACCCGAAGGTACGGACTATTTAGCTTCAAGGGGTTTAACAGGCACCTGTGGCTGCGGCTTACCGGAATCTCATTTCCGGTAATGGTCCAGAATGTCATTTCTCTTGCAGTCTGGTTTGCGTTTTTTGTTTTTGTCGAGAAGATGGGGGAAACCGAACTGGCGGTCTCAAACATTATCAGAAGTGTTTATGTCATACTTATGATACCAATATGGGGTTTCTCTGCTGCATCAAATACCATGGTGAGTTTTCTGATCGGCCGGGGGCAGGAGGATGAGGTACTGCGTCTGGTCTTCCGTATATCCGGACTTTGTTTCATGATGGTCTTGCTGTTTGTTGTGGTAATCGTATTGCTGCCTGAAAGTATCCTCAGTATCTATACAGATGATCAGATTCTTATAGCCAACTCCCTCCCTGCTCTTTACGTTGTATGCGGAACAGTGATCTGTTTTGCATTTGCCATGGTATTTGTCAATGCTGTTTCAGGTACGGGCCGGACGAGGGTGGCCCTGGTTATCGAAATGGCTGTTATAGGGGTATACCTGGTTGCAGCTTATGCCTTCTCAAATGTATTCAGGTTCCCTGTTGCAGTGGTCTGGACCGTTGAGTTTATTTATGCCGGGCTGATATTTGTCCTGTCGTGGATCTATCTTCGCTATGGCAGATGGCGTGAAAACCCTCTCCAGCTTTAGGCCTGACCTGACCTGATCCGATCTGACCTGATCTGATCTGGCCAGGGCAGAACGACTGATTGTTTAACAGGAATATACTGTCCGGGCAGGATCACCGGGTTTCACCCCGCTTCAAATACGCACCTAAAGGTGACATATTGACATAGCAGGAGGGGCGCAGGGCGTCATAATGACATGATGTTGATCTGTTTTATAGACCGGCAATGATTTTGATGGACCATAAAGCAGGTTAATAAAGTACAAATATTATCAAATTACCGGAGCAGATATGGACTTGAACAAATTCACGATAAAATCGCAGGAAGCCCTTCAGCAGGCATTCTCTATTGCTGCCGGGTACAGTCATCAGGCGGTTGAGACGGGGCATATAATGAAGGCCCTGTTAAATGCAGATGAGCATGTAACCGGATTCATACTCAAGAAACTAAACGTAAATACGGCAAATTTTGCGAGGGTAGTAGACAGCATCATTGAATCTTATCCTAAAGTTTCAGGCGGTGATCAGTACCTGTCTTCCGGAGCATCTTCTGCTTTGCAGAAAGCAATGGCCGGGTCCCGGGATGCCGGTGATGAATATGTTTCGATTGAGCATTTGCTTATGGGGTTATTTATGACCGGCGACCAGGTTTCTCAGCTGATGAAGGACAGCGGAATAACTGCAGCTGATCTTAAGAAGGCCATCGATGAACTCAGAAAGGGTGCCAAAGCCACCAGCCAGTCCGCCGAAAACAGCTTCAACGCTCTTAACCGTTTTGCTATTAATCTTAATGAGATGGCACGTGCCGGCAGACTCGACCCTGTTATTGGAAGGGATGATGAGATTAGGCGAATATTGCAGATATTGTCCAGGCGGACCAAAAACAATCCAATCCTTATAGGTGAACCAGGTGTAGGTAAAACAGCAATTGCAGAAGGACTTGCCCACAGGATCGTGGATGGTGATGTGCCCGACAACCTGAAAACCAAGCAGGTCTACTCACTTGACATGGGAGCCCTGATAGCTGGAGCAAAATACAAGGGAGAGTTTGAAGAGCGGCTTAAGTCAGTGGTTAAGGAAGTTGTTGCAGCGGCGGGTGAAATTGTCATGTTCATTGATGAGATCCATACCCTTGTAGGTGCCGGGAAGAGCGAGGGTGCAATGGATGCGGCGAATATCCTCAAACCTGCACTCGCGCGAGGTGAACTCCGGGCGATTGGTGCCACCACTTTGAATGAGTACCAGAAGTATTTTGAAAAGGATAAGGCACTTGAAAGAAGGTTTCAGTTAGTTATTGTAGATGAACCGGATGTTATCAGTGCAATTTCTATTTTGAGGGGGCTTAAGGAGAGATATGAGGCGCACCACAAGGTCAGGATCAGGGATGATGCAATTATTTCGGCCGTGGAGCTCTCGCACAGGTATATAACCGAAAGGTTCCTGCCCGATAAGGCAATAGACCTGATTGATGAAGCTGCATCAAAACTGCGGCTTGAGATGAATTCAGTACCTGAAAATATAGATGAGATCGAGAGAAGTATAAAACAGGTTGAGATTGAAAAGGAAGCAATCAAGCGTGAGGGGAACAAGGCCAAAGCATCGGAGCTTTCTGCTACGCTCGCCAATCTGAGTGAAGAGAGAAATCGACTCAGGGCGGCATGGGAGAATGAACGAAAGCTGATAAGCGGGATCCAGAAATACAAGGAAGCCATAGAGAATATGAAACTGGAAGCGGTCCAGGCTGAAAGACAGGGCGATTACGGAAAAGTGGCCGAGCTGAGATATGGCCGGATCAAGGAAGCTGAGGAAAATATTGCTGAGCTGAACAGCGAACTGAGGAAATTGCAGGGGGAGGATGCCCTGATCAGGGAGGAGGTTGATTCGGAGGATATAGCCGAGATAGTGGCAAGATGGACCGGCATACCGGTCAGCCGTATGTTGCAAAGTGAAAGGGAAAAACTGCTCTCACTCGAAACAGAGCTTCACAAGCGTGTTGTGGGTCAGGATGAGGCTATTCAGGCAGTTTCCGATGCTGTCAGGAGAAGCAGGGCAGGGTTACAGGATTCAAAAAGACCAGTAGGTTCGTTTATATTCCTTGGGTCTACGGGCGTGGGTAAAACGGAGCTGGCAAGAGCGTTGGCCGAATTTCTTTTTGATGATGAGAACCTGATGACCCGGATAGATATGTCTGAATACCAGGAGAGACATTCCGTATCAAGGCTCATCGGCGCACCACCAGGATATGTAGGTTATGATGAGGGGGGACAGCTGACGGAAGCAGTCAGGAGAAAGCCTTATTCGGTAGTGCTGCTCGATGAGATCGAAAAGGCGCACCCTGATGTGTTCAATATTCTTCTCCAGGTGCTTGATGATGGAAGGCTGACAGATAATAAGGGCAGAGTGGTTAATTTCAGGAACACCATAATAATAATGACCTCAAATGCCGGATCGGAGATCATTCAGGCCAATTACGACAAACTGAATGGCATGGACAGGGAGGAGATGTTCGAGAAAACAAGGAAAGAGGTGTTTGCGCTGTTGCGGCGGACTATAAGGCCCGAGTTCCTGAACCGCGTTGACGATATAATCATGTTTAAGCAACTTTCGCAGGATGAGGTCCGACAGATAGTGCAGCTTCAGTTCGAAAACGTAAAAAATATGCTGCGGACAAACAATGTGGAAGCTGAAATTACAGAAAGGGCTGTTGATCTTCTTACCCGGCTCGGTTATGATCCCCAGTATGGGGCAAGGCCTGTCAGAAGGGTGATGCAGAAACAGATACTCAATGAATTGTCACGGCAGATAGTTGCAGGGAAAATTGACAGGGACCAGAAGCTTATAATCGATGCTGAGGAGGATAAACTGCTTTTCATGAACAGCGGCGACAGGTAACCCTGTTGCCGACATGCAAAATAAATAAGGGGTTATTGTGACTGTTCAAAGCTTTTCAGGCATTCATCACGGGTGTCGCAGATATAAAAAACATTCTGAAGCCGGAGCAACCTGAATATTCTCATGACATCGGGTTTGATGTTACAGAGCCTGAATACACCCGAACTGCTGCGCGCCTTTCTCATAACTGAGAGAAGGGAACTGAAGCCCAGGCTGTCAACATATGATATGTTGCCAAGGTCAAGTATCATCAATGTTCCCGGTTCATCAAAACGGGCGCTAAGTTCGGTCCTGACATTTTCTGCGATTTCGGCATTGAGCTTTCCTTCCGGCTCAAAGGAGTAAACAATTACCCCGCCTGTTAACTCAGGTTTAAGCATAATGTCTGATTAAAAAGTGTTTTAACGGCCATTTATCCTGAGCACCCTGCTGAATTATATCCTGAGAAATATAGTATATAGGGGTTTATAACGTTTCGGCGACTTTCTTTAGTTCATCTATGGAAAGTGTGAACTGCCTGGTGATGCTTTCAACAATACCGGCGTAAAGATCCTTGTTTCGTCCCTCACTGGCAATATTTTCCAGCTCCCTGAGGTCTTCTGCAATCTTTTTTGCACCCATTATCTGGGCCGAAGCTTTTGCTTTATGGGCAAGTCTTCCAAGTGCTTCCGCATCGCCTGTCTCAAGATATCGGTTCATCCTTTCCAGATAGCCAGGAATCTCACTTGCGTAGATATCAATCATCTCCTTTATCATATTCCTGTCACCACCTGACATTTCCTTCAGGTAATCAAGGTTTATATGCTTAAATTCCATAAAACACAAGGGTTTTAAAACAATTTTACTGTTTATAAAAGTAATGGATTTTTGTGAATTTCATGTACCTTATTCACAGCTATCTTATTTATATTTGCCTTTTTTACCTTTGAAAAGAATTTAATGGATATGAAGAAGACTGTTTTCACCGATATGCACGTAAAGCTTGGTGCGAAAATGCAACCCTTTGCCGGGTACTTCATGCCGGTTGAATACAGTGGTATAAATGATGAGCACCGGGCAGTCCGGGAAAAGGCCGGAATATTTGATGTGTCACATATGGGTGAATTCTGGGTTAAAGGCCCGGGTGCGTCAGCATTTCTCCAGTATGTAACCAGTAATGACATCAACAGGCTTGACATCGGTATGGTTCAGTATACCTGCCTGCCCAATGGCAATGGTGGCATAATCGACGACCTCCTTGTATACAGGATCGATCCTGAAACATATATGCTCGTTGTAAATGCATCCAACATCCGGAAGGACTGGGACTGGCTCTCATTGCATGCCAGGGAACACGGACTTGAGATTGGAAAGGACCTTTACGATGCCTCTGATGAAATAGCGCTTATTGCAGTCCAGGGGCCATTGGCCATGAGAATAATGGAAGAGCTAACGGGAGAACCAGTTGGAGGAATGAAATTCTATTCTTTCAGAAAACTCGATATAGCGGGGATTAGTAATGCAATATTTTCAGTGACAGGGTATACAGGTGCAGGTGGATGTGAAATATATGTCGCAAATGAAGATGGCCCGGCCCTGTGGAATGCCATTTATGGTGCTGGCCGGAATTTTGGTATCAAGCCTGCGGGACTTGGTGCTAGAGATACCCTGCGCCTGGAAATGGGCTATTGCCTTTACGGGAATGATATTGATGAGACTACCTCTCCGATTGAAGCAGGCCTTGGCTGGATAACAAGATTTGTTGAGGGAAACGAATTTATTGACCGGGAGAGGCTGTATCGTCAGAAGACAGAGGGCGTGACCCGTAAGCTCGTTGCTTTCATAATGAAGGAGAGAGGCATTCCCAGGAAGGGTTATGAGATTGCCGGTGAAGACGGAACTATTATCGGAAATGTGACATCCGGGACCATGTCGCCCATGATGCAAACCGGGGTGGGAATGGGTTATGTCACGCCCGATCATGCAGCAGAGGGTGCGACAATAGATATAATCATACGTAATAAACCAATACGCGCTGAGATAGTAAAACCTCCCATATACAAAGGAGCCTCCGGCAAGTGATCTATATAAATGGCCGGCCATAAACCGGTACTGTAAAGAATGCAGAAACAGGCAAAAAAATACATTGAGGTGTGCTATTCTCCGGCGCTCTACGATTACTATCGTAATGACGATGCCATAGTTGTGGTATCTGATATTCTCAGGGCAACCACAGCCATCTGTGCGGCGTTTGATAATGGGGTCAAAAACCTCATACCTGTTGGCGGAATTGATGAGGCCCGCGAATGGAAAGCAAAGGGCTATCTTGTTGCTGCCGAGAGGGACGGCATTGTTCTGGATTTTGCCGATTTCGGCAATTCGCCTTTTAATTTCAAGCCGGACAGGGTCAGGGGGAGGACCATAGTATACAGTACTACCAATGGTACACAGGCCATCATGATGGCTTCAGGTGCGAAGCAAGTGGCTGTAGGGGCATTTGTAAATCTCTCCGCACTTGCCGGCTGGCTCCTGGAAGCAGGACGTGATGTAGTTATCCTCTGTGCCGGGTGGAAGAACCGGTTTAACCTGGAGGACACTGTATTCGCAGGTGCCCTGGCAGATAAGCTGACCGGGTCGGGCAACTTTGCCACAAAATGCGATGCAGCAGTTGCTGCACGTGATTTATGGCTGACGGCACAGGCAGACCTGGTTGGATATATGGAGAAGGCAGCGCACCGTCACAGGTTAAAAAAACTGGGACTTGATGATGTGCTGGAGTACTGTTTTACTCCCGACAGCACAGATGTCATCCCCGTTCTCAAAGGCGACATGCTCGTCAGCCATACCGATTACTGAATCCGGTTGCCGGATGTTGATAATAACTAATAAAAACTTGCATTTGTCTTACCTATTCTGATAAATAATTTGCAATTTGCGTATCCGTAAAAGAATAACCATTTAAAACACTCTGCCGATGAAGAAGCATAATTTTAGCGCCGGGCCATCAATCCTGGCCCGCGAAGTAATTGAAAGCACAGCGGAAGCGGTGCTCGATCTGAATGGAATTGGTCTGTCAGTCATGGAAATATCTCACAGGGGCAAAGATTTCCAGGCTGTTATGGATGAGGCTGTTGCACTGTTTAAAGAAGTCCTTGGAGTTCCCGACGGCTATGAAGTCCTGTTTCTCGGGGGAGGGGCAAGCATGCAGTTCTGTATGGTTCCCTACAATATCTTAAATAAAAAAGCAGCTTACCTGGAGACCGGATCATGGGCGAAAAAGGCAATAAAGGAGGCCCGCTATATCGGTCCGGTTGAGGTGGTAGCAAGTTCGGCGGACAAAAACTTCAGCTATATTCCCGAATCATATGAAATACCCGGAGATGCCGACTATTTCCATATAACCACCAACAACACCATTTTCGGCACCGGGATACATGAAGATATTGACAGTCCGGTCCCGCTTGTGGCCGATATGTCCTCTGACATATTCAGCCGGCCGGTTGATGTATCCAGGTACGGCATCATTTATGGCGGGGCACAAAAGAACCTCGGTCCGGCCGGAGTATCGTTCGTTGTTATCAGGAAGGATATCCTCGGCAAGGTTGAACGCAACATCCCCTCCATGCTGGATTACAGGATACATATTGAGAACGGATCAATGTTCAATACCCCTCCCTGTCTTCCGATATTCACCGTGAGGGAAACACTCAAGTGGCTAAAGAAGTTGGGCGGAGTTTCCAGGATGCAGGAAATCAATACCGGTAAGGCCGGATTGCTTTACGATGCCATTGATAACAGCAGGATATTCATGGGAACTGCAGAGAAGAGTTCACGGTCGATCATGAATGTCTGTTTTGTGATGAAGGAAGAATACAAGGATCTTGAGGCTGATTTTCTTGCCTTCGCACAGGAAAAAGGCATGGTAGGCGTCAAGGGACACAGGTCGGTCGGGGGATTCAGGGCCTCGATCTACAATGCGCTGCCGGTCGAAAGCGTACAGGCGCTTATCGATGTGATGAGGGAGTTTGAGGAAATAAAAGTTAAATAAAAAAACAGAATTGTAATGAGAAAAGTACTGGTAGCAACGGAAAAACCATTTGCAAAAAAGGCTGTTGAAGGCATATCCGGAGTTCTCAGGGAAGCAGGATATGAGATGGTACTGCTTGAAAATTACAGTGACAAGTCTGATCTTATCGGGGCTGTAGAAGATGTTGATGGACTTATAGTAAGGAGTGACCTTGTCACTGCCGAAGTCCTTGACGCTGCCCGAAAACTTGCTGTTGTGGTCAGGGCGGGAGCCGGATATGACAATATTGATCTTGAAGCATCTACAGGTAAGAGTGTAGTCGTTATGAACACACCCGGCCAGAATTCAAATGCCGTTGCCGAACTCGCAATCGGCATGATGATATATATGGCCCGCAACCAGTTTAACGGCACTTCAGGGACAGAGCTCAGGGGCAAGAAGATTGGCATACACGGATGCGGTAATGTCGGGATGAACGTTGCCAGGATCGGCCGGGGCCTCCAGATGAAGGTGATTGGTTTTTGCAGTTGGGTTGGCATGGACCGGATCAGCTTTGCCGGCGTTAAATTTGTAGATTCAGTAGAGGATCTTTACAGCAATTGCCAGTACATATCATTGAGCATACCCGCCAACAAAGAAACTTTGCGCCTTGTCAACTACGATCTGCTATCAAGGATGCCTGCGCCGGCGGTACTCGTTAATGCAGCCAGGAAAGAGGTGGTGGACGAGGCCTCGCTGCTCAGAATGTTTGCCGAAAGGCCCGATTTTCAGTATTTAACTGATGTGGCGCCTGATTGTGCAGGTGAAATTGCCGAAAAGTATCCGGGCAGGTACTTTTTTACACCCAAAAAGATGGGAGCCCAGACGGCTGAGGCCAACATCAACGCGGGCATTGCTGCAGCCAGGCAGATAGTTGATTTTTTTGAAAGCGGCGAAACAAAATACCAGGTTAATAAGTAAAAACTCTTTTTAAAGATGGCCATACTGAAACCTTTCAGGGGGTTGCGGCCTCCTTCCGGCATTGCCAGGCAGGTAGCCTCAAGGCCCTATGATGTCCTCAATTCTGAAGAAGCCCGTGAAGAAGCCAGGGATAACCCGTATTCTTTGCTTCATATAATCAAACCCGAAATTGACTGTCCCCGGGGAACCGGCGAATATGACCAGCTGGTATACGATACTGCACGGAGCAATCTCGAAAAATTCCGTGAAAAAGGATGGCTGTTGCAGGACAAATCGGAGTGTCTGTACATATATGCCCAGACTATGGATGGAAAGAGGCAGTACGGACTAGTAGGGTGTGCCGGAGTTGAAGATTATATGAACGACAGGATCAAGAAGCATGAGCTTACCAGGCCGGATAAGGAGGCCGATCGTATGAGGCACGTGAGGGTAACTAATGCCAATATGGAACCGGTGTTTTTTACCTACAGGTCCGAGCCGGAGATAGATGAGATAGTGAAAAACTATACCAGGAATAATGTGCCGGTATATGATTTTACCGCCGATGATGGCGTGGGTCACCATTTCTGGGTGATAGATGAGAGGCAACTGGTTACCCGGCTGGTTGAGCTGTTCGGCAGGGTTCCGTGCACTTATGTGGCTGATGGCCATCACAGAACCGCTGCAGCTGCACTGGTGGGTAACGAGAGAAAATCGGCCAATCCAAATCATACCGGTGGAGAGGAGTATAATTTTTTCCTGGCAGTTCACTTTCCTGACAACCATCTGAACATCATAGATTACAACAGGGTCGTGAAGGATCTTAACGGACTGGAAAGGGAGAGCTTTCTCAGGGAGCTTGAAAAAGTGTTTGTTGTGACCGATAAAGGGGAGGAGATATACAAACCCGGCAGGTTACATGAATTCTCAATGTATCTTGAGGGCAGCTGGTATGCTCTGAGTGCACGGGAAGGGACATACAATGATGCCGACCCGATAGGCTGCCTTGATGTTACAGTGCTATCAAAACTGGTACTGGATAATATACTGGGCATTAAAGATCTGCGAACAGACAAGAGGATTGATTTTGTGGGAGGAATCAGGGGGCTTGGCGAGCTGAAGAGGCGCGTCGACAGCGGCGAGATGAAAGTGGCTTTTGCCCTTTACCCGGTCACTATGAAGCAGCTTATGGATATTGCCGATACCGGCAATATTATGCCGCCCAAGACAACCTGGTTCGAGCCTAAACTCAGAAGCGGGCTGGTTGTGCATTTGCTCGACTGAATTATATGGAAATTGCTGCCAACATACAGAGGTTACATACTGAGCTTCCTGATGGCGTGCGGATAGTTGCAGTAACTAAGACCCGTACCACCGGAGAAGTCATGGAACTTTACAAATCAGGACACCGTTTAATGGGAGAGAACAGGGTGCAGGAACTGCTGGCCAAAAGGGAAGAGCTTCCGGGTGATATCGAATGGCACATGGTCGGGCACCTTCAGACCAACAAAGTGAAGTACATCGCACCATTTGTGTCACTTATACATTCGGTCGACTCGCAAAAGCTTCTGAGGACAGTGAGCAAGGAAGCACTTAAGAATAAACGGGTGATTGACGTGCTTCTCCAGGTGCACATAGCAGATGAGGAGACAAAGTTCGGCTTTTCGGAGGAGGAGGTTACCGGTCTGGCAGAAGGTTTCTCCGCAGCCGATTATCCCGGTGCACGGTTGCGGGGATTGATGGGAATGGCTACATTTACTGAAGATGTTGTTAAGGTAAGGTCTGAGTTCAGAAGGCTGGCATCAATATTCAGAAACTTGCAGGATATACTTGGCAGTGGGGCAGAGGATTTTGATGAACTCTCAATGGGGATGTCAGGCGATTACCAGGTTGCCGTCGGGGAGGGGAGTACCCTGGTGCGGATAGGAAGTCTCATTTTCGGCGAAAGGGAATAATAGATTATAATAACTAATAATAATTACAATTATGCCAAATCTGGAAGTTAACTATATGGGTATCAAATTAAAGAACCCTGTTATTGCCGGCAGCTCGGGCCTTACTGCCAGCATCGAAAAGATAAGGACACTTGAGGAGGCAGGCGCAGGAGCTGTTGTTCTGAAATCGCTTTTTGAGGAACAGATCAATTACGAAGCGGGAAGCCTGATCATGAACCATGATTATCCCGAGGCGGAGGATTATATCAGGAACTATACCAAAAGTAATTCGGTTGAAAATTACCTGAGCCTTATCGAGGAGGCTAAAAAGGTCGTTTCCATTCCTGTGATTGCAAGTATTAACTGCATTACAGCAAGCGACTGGGTGAGTTTTTCCAGGCGTATCGAAGAGGCCGGGGCCGATGCCCTTGAGCTGAATGTATATTATTTGCCGACCGACAAGTTCATGCCGCCGGCCGATTTTGAAAATATATATTACGACCTGGTATCAAAAGTGACCGGTATACTTAAAATACCCGTTGCTATCAAGCTGGGAAACCATTTTACCAATCTGCTGGGCCTGGTCGACCGGCTTTATGCCCTCGGTGCCCGCGGTGTGGTTCTCTTTAACCGTTTTTATGAACCTGACATCGATATTGACAGGATGAAGCTTACCTCTGCCGATGTCTTCAGCAATCCTTCAGATCTGCGACATGTGCTGCGGTGGACCGCCCTGGTGTCTGACAAGGTGAGCCTGGTTGATATCTCTGCCTCAACGGGTGTCCATTCCTGGGAGGCGGTAGTCAAGCAGCTGCTGGCAGGGGCAAAAACGGTACAGGTATGCTCGCTTTTGTACAAGAGCGGCCTCAAGGAGGCAGGGACCCTGGTACAGGGACTGTCGGAATGGATGGAAAAAAAGGGGTTTGACTCAGTAGATGCCTTCAGGGGCAAGATGAGCTACAGGAATATACCCGATCCGTCCGTCTATGAGCGGTCGCAATTCATGAAATATTTTTCAGGCATTCACTGACAGCCGGCCTATTCCCCTTTCGGGGAACAGTAATTTGCCTGCTGAAGCTGTTATTCGCTGGATTTCAGGAACCTGAGCAGTTCGCTGTCGGTCGACAAAATGATGCTGGTCTTGTCATCGAATGACTTTTCCAGGGTTTCCATGGATCTCACGAATGAGTACAAGTCCCTGCTGGCCCTGTTGCGGTTGTAAGCCCTGGCATATACTCTGGTAGCCTCAGCATCGGCCCTTCCCCTTATGCCTTCTGCTTCCCTGAAGGCCTCGGACTGTATCTGGGCAAGGTCACGCTCCTTGCTCCCCTCGATTCTCCTGGCTTCTCCTTCACCCTCTGACCTGAACTGTTCGGCTATCCTCTGCCGTTCACTTATCATCCTGTCAAACACGGTTCTGCGAACCTCTTCAACATAGTTCATCCTCTTAAACCTGAAATCGAGCACCCTTATGCCCAGGTCGGCGGTCCGTGCGTTGGCCCTCTCAAGTATGAGTGCTTCTATCTTCTCTCTTCCCACACTTATATCTTCCAGCGTCTCCAGCTCTTCAAGATAATCTTCGTACACTTCAGGCTCCCTGTTGGAGGAACGGACCAGATCGAGCAATTCGTGGCTCGCCACTGCATTCCTGGTCTCGCCGTCCAGTATATCATCGAGACGCGACTGGCCGGACCTCTCATCCCTGAGCCTTATGAAAAACTGAAGCGGATCTGTAATCTGCCACCTTGCATATGTGTCGACATATATGAATTTCTTGTCCAGTGTCGGCACCTGGTTAGGATCACCATCCCACTTGAGGTACCTTTTGTCAAAATACTGGACCTTGTGGATGAAGGGTGTTTTAAAATTGATGCCGGGCTGGGTGCGGGGCCCGCCTACCGGTTTCCCGAACTGTGTTACAATGGCCTGTTGAGTTTCGTCAAGTATGAAAATGCTCTGGTATCCCAGTATCAGGATCACTGCAGCCAGTATTGTCAGTATTATATGTTTATTCTTCATGGTAACTGTTCTTTTTGTTGTTGAAGGTTAAGAAGGGGCAGCACGCTTGCTCCGGTCTCATCCATTATTATCTTGGTGCCGGTCGCTGCCATTATCTTCTCCAGGGTTTCCAGGTATATACGCTTTCTTGTGACTTCCGGTGCAAGGATATACTCTTCGTACAGTTCATTGAAACGGTCTGCTTCACCGATACTCCTGTTGACCCTGTTCAGGGCATAAGCTTCAGCACGCTGGATGGTCTCCTCGGCTTCACCCCTTGCCCTGGGTATTACCCTGTTGTATTCCGACTCTGCGCGGTTGATCATTGTTTCCCTTTCCTGCTGCGCCTCATTCACCTCATTGAATGATGGTTTAACGGGTTCGGGTGGATTTACATCCTGGAGTACAACCTGGTCAATCCGTATCCCGTTCTCATACTCGTCGCACATTCTTTGCAGCAGCACCTCAACAGTAGTTGCCACCTCCTGGCGCCCAATGGTAAGCACCTCGTTCACCGTGCGGTCGCCGACTATCTTCCGCATTGCAGCCTCTGACATGTCATGCAGGGCATCTTCTGCATCCCTCACCCGGAAAAGGTAGTTGAAGGAATTTACTATCCGGTACTGGACCACCCACTCAACATCGGCCAGGTTCAGATCGCCGGTAAGCATCATTGATTCGTCTTCATACCCGCTTTTGATGTACTGGCTTCGGGTACCGGCAGCGGTTGTGCGGAAACCAAACTCCTGCTTCAACTGCCTCTGCACAGGTATCTTGTACATTTTCTCAAGGCCCAGGGGCAGAATGAAGTTTAGTCCGGGATCTACAGTCCGGTTGTACTTTCCAAACATCAGTACCACGCCCTCCTCCTCAGGTCCCACGGTCCTGACAGAGGTGAAGGCCACGATCAGGAGTATGACCAGGATCAGGATCTTCCTGATATTTTTCCTGGCCCTGCTGATCATGTATTGCATTTGCTGTTCGCTGTTTCTCATAGTCTCTTTTTATATGATTCTGTTATTTCTATCCCTTCGGCCTGTAAAATAAACACTTATTTATCGTTTTGCCTAATAGAGTTTCTCATATTTGCGCAAAAGCAGAATTTTCAATTGTCCCGCCCCACGGAAAAGGCACTTCCGGCTGCCGTAAATACCTGTATATACCGTGAGAACATTTGAATAAGGGCATGCCCCACGGTTTTTTTTAAACCAAAAAAGTATTACTTTTACTTTCTATTGGCATGGTTTTGGATATAGGAACTAACAATTGTAAATCTATGTGGTCTAAAAATAAAATACCG
The DNA here is from genome assembly GCA_007695015.1 of Marinilabiliales bacterium. Taxonomy (NCBI): domain Bacteria; kingdom Pseudomonadati; phylum Bacteroidota; class Bacteroidia; order Marinilabiliales; species Marinilabiliales bacterium. Next base: position 48,359 of record REEN01000027.1, on the reverse strand, counting down.
GTCCTGATAGCTTTTTTCGCAATCTCAGCAGCCATTTTTCTTTCGGGGGGTTGTGCCGGTAACTGTTCGAGGCAGGACAGGGACAGGGACTTCACAGTGGACCTTCCTGAAGATCACAGCGAAGATATGGAGCGGGTAAGACAGATATTTTATTCACTCCCTTCACCTCTGGAAACAGCCCTTATACTAAGATCTTCCGGTGCAGTATTCAATGAGGACCTGCTCAACCCTGTGGAAAACGTATCACGCTATATGACCAATAAAAGTATGGCGGTCAACCTGGGCATTTATACAACAGATCTGAGTTATGCCAGCCTTTTTGATCAGCCCCAGATCTCCATTGATTATATGAATGCAGCAAAGCGCCTGGCTGATAATCTCGGGATAATAGATGCTGTCGATAGTGAGACCCTGGAGAGGCTTGAAGCAAATATCAACGACCGTGATGTGATAATGGACATCGTTTCTGAAACTTTTATGAATTCAAGTTCGTTTCTTCAGGAAAGCAACAGGGAACCGGTTGCCGCAATGATGCTTACCGGCGGCTGGATTGAAGGACTTTACCTGGCCCTTCACCAGGTTGATGAGGATGATATTGAACAGAGCAGGATGGTGCGAATTATCCTTGACAAGAAGCTTTCGCTTGAAATAGTAATGCTTCTTCTAAGGCAGAACAGTCACAGTGAAGATGTGGTATCGCTTATGGATGAGGTCAGGAGGATTGAAGATATTTTCAACAAGATTGAGATTACCCGGTCGCCGATACAGGTAGACAGGGATAGGGATGACGGGGTTGCAGTACTCAGGTCCACCACCGATGCGAAATTGGACAGGGAAGTTTTCAGGGAGCTGAAATCGACGGTGACGGAGATCCGTACCGGTTTTGTTTCTTAATACATGCTATCAGATGATACGACGTTTTCCGGTTTTTCTTTTTTTTGCTGCCATACTATTTGCCGTTTTTTCCCCTGAGGCACAGGGACAATGTAAGGCATTTGCCAGGAGGATTTGCAAGGTTGACCTGGAAAGATACATGCATGACGGTAATTACCACGCGGCAATACTTACAGAGGGCGAAGAGGCTGAGCTTTATAAAACATTCTATGCCGACCAGGAATACAGGATCGCTATCTGCGGGGATGATGGATTACCTGATATTCAGTTCAGGGTCATGGATATTCAGCGGAATGTTTTGTACGACAACAGCGAAAATGAATTCAGGGGAACCTGGGATTTCCGGCTTGAAGCCTCCCAGCAGCTGATGATATGGGTAAAGGTGTCCTCACCCAATCCGGGGCGGGAGCCGGCAAGCGGGTGTGTATCAATTCTGTTCGGACTCTCAACGCGTTGACCGGGTTCATGATCAGTATTTTATCGCTGGTTGCGGCTATTGCTCCTGCCACCGTTTACAATCTTGTTCTGAAGGTATATTCCCGTATATGATGCGGCACAATTAACGAGCTCTTCAGGTGTACCTTCAAAGACCAGGTTACCACCCTCTTCACCACCTTCAGGCCCGAGGTCAATGATCCAGTCCGCCATCTTTATTATCTCCGGGTTGTGTTCCACCACCACCAGGCTGTTTCCCCTGTCAGTAAGCGCCCTGAAAGCACTCAGCAGTTTTTTTATGTCGTGGAAATGAAGACCGGTGGTCGGTTCGTCGAATATGAACAGCACAGGCTTTTGTTCCTTCTCCCTGCCCAGGAAAGATGCCAGTTTTACCCTCTGGCTTTCACCGCCGCTGAGAGTGCTTGAAGACTGGCCAAGCTTTATATAGCCCAGCCCGACTTCCTGAAGGGGCCTGAGCTTTTCAACTATTTTCTTTTCGGTACTGCCGGTTCCCTCAGAGAAGAAAGAGATCGCCTCAGAGACCGTAAGTTCCAGAATGTCATGTATGTTCATATTCCGGTACCGGACTTCCAGGACCTCCTCCCTGAATCTTTTGCCATTGCAGCTTTCGCAGATCAGGGTTACATCTGCCATAAACTGCATCTCAACCTTTATAATTCCTTCACCCTGGCACTCCTCGCACCTGCCTCCGTCGATGTTGAATGAAAAATATCCGGGACCGAACCTGTTGATCCTGGCCGCTGTTTGAGATGCATACAGTTTGCGTATCTCGTCCCACGCCTTGACATAAGTTACCGGATTTGACCGGGATGATCTCCCTATAGGGTTCTGATCGATCATCTCGACACCGGTAAGCCGGTTGATGTTGCCTGCTATTTTCCCGAACCTTCCAGGTTTCAGGCCCGTATTGCCCAGTATTCTTCCCAGTGCGGGATAAAGAATGCCCCTGACAAGCGAGGACTTGCCCGATCCGCTCACTCCTGTAACGACAGTGAGCACATTGAGCGGGAATTTGACATCAATAAGCTTGAGGTTGTTTTCGGAGGCTCCTGTAATTTCAATATAATCATTCCATTTCAGACGGCTGGAGGGAAGCGGTATGGTTATCCTGCCGCTCAGATAGCCTGCAGTGAGACTTTTCTCGTTTCCTGACAGCATTTCATGTTTCCCGTTGTATATGATCTCACCGCCAAGATGGCCTGAGTGCGGGCCGATGTCAATGATCCTGTCTGACGACCTGATTATATCCTCATCATGTTCAACCACTATAACAGTATTGCCTGAATCGGTCAATTGTCTCAGCACACCAGTCAGAAGACGGGTATCCCTTGGGTGAAGACCGATGCTGGGTTCATCAAGAATATAGAGGGATCCTACGAGGTTACTGCCAAGACTTGATGCCAGCCTTATTCGCTGTGACTCTCCGCCCGAAAGGGTGGAAGAGAGCCTGTTAAGGGTAAGGTAGCCCAATCCGACCTCCTTCAGGAACCCGGTTCGGCTTCTTATTTCGGTCAGTATTCTGCCGGCGATCTTCTCCTCATGTTTGTCAAGGCTAATAGCTTCAAAAAACTCCGCCAGCCTGGTCACGGGCATCTGTACAAGTTCCTGGATGCTGATACCCCCGACTTTAACCCATGAAGCTTCCCTTTTCAGCCTGGCTCCGTTACATTCATGACAAACGGTACGTCCCCTGTACCTGGAAAGCATCACCCTGTATTGTATCTTATAGCTTTTCTTCTCAATATGCTTGAAAAAACGGTGAAGTCCGTAAAAATACCTGTTACCTGACCATACCAGCTGTCGCAGTTCGTCAGAAAGTTCATACCAGGGTTTATGTATCGGAAAGTCGAATTTGGAAGCATTTAGTACAAGCCTCTCTTTCCATTTCTTCATTTTTTCACCTCGCCAGCATGCTATAGCGTCGTTGTACACCGACAGGCTCTTGTCAGGTATGACAAGATCTTCATCTATTCCAATTATCTTTCCGTATCCCTCACAAACCGGGCAGGCTCCCAGGGGGTTGTTAAAGCTGAACATGTGCTGTGTCGGCTCTTCAAAGTCAATGCCATCCAACTCAAAGCGGGTTGAGAAATAATCCAGCTCTGCGTTATCACCGTATTCCGTTTTCAGCAGGCATTCACCGTTCCCTTCGTAAAATGCTGTTTCAGCAGAATCGGCAATCCTCGATCTTGTATCACCGTCATAAGCTACCCTGAGCCTGTCAATGACCAGGAACAGTTTGGCGGGTATCTGGAAACTGTCGAAATTATCTACAATATCCTGCAATTTTTCAGTACGGTCGTCATAGTGAATTCTGGTTAGTCCCTGCTGAAGCCTTATCCTGAAGTTTCTTTCCAGTGAATTTCGCTCAGTCACCTTTACCGGGGCAAGTATCAGCACCGTGGTATCCTCCCTCAGTGACAGTATGTGACTTACCACATCATTCACACTATGCCTTGTTACCTCTTTGCCTGAAACAGGCGATATTGTACGGCCGATCCTTGCAAACAGCAGCCTTAGATAATCATATATCTCCGTTGAGGTACCAACAGTTGAGCGGGGATTTGATGTATTGACCTTCTGTTCTATTGCTATTGCCGGGGGGATTCCCCTTATGAAATCAACTTCCGGCTTGTTTATTCTTCCCAGAAACTGTCGTGCGTAGGATGAAAGGCTTTCAACATAACGTCTCTGACCTTCGGCATAAAGAGTGTCAAATGCCAGTGAGGATTTGCCCGAGCCAGATAGACCGGTTATCACAATAAACTGATCTCTCGGGATGCTGAGACTGATATTTTTCAGATTGTGTACTCTGGCTCCCCTGATAAGTATCTTTCCACTGTCATCAGCCAAATTTTCTGGCATAATTATTGCGTCAATTAACGATGAATTGTGATATCAGATAAAAATGGTAAGAGGCACCATGTCAGGTAATTCAATTTTGACGGTGCCGGTGCAAGGTAGCAGTTTTCTTTTGTTTTTTAAAATTATTTATGAAACGGAATTTTTTTTATTACTTTGTATATTATATTATTGCATTATGTTAAATCTTTAAAAAGAAACTGCTATCGAAGAACTTTTACGCCAGGAAACATAAAAAAGGAGGTAGACGTGGAAGCAAAGAGAATGAGTGACCAGGAACTCATAGAGCAGTTTCTTTCGGGCGACAGGGAAGGTATTGAGAAGCTTATAAACAGGCACAAAACCAAGGTTTATACCTATATCCTGCTGGTTGTGAAGAGCCAGCAGCTTGCCGAGGATATATTTCAGGATACTTTCATTAAGGTTATCAGATCTCTCGTTGATGGCAAGTACAAGGATAACGGCCGTTTTGCGTCCTGGGTGATAAGGATCGCCCATAACCTGATAATTGACCATTTCAGGAAGGAAAAGCAGATAAACACCTTGTCGAATGATGATTATGAGGCTGATATTTTCAACTCAAAGAAGCTTTCAGATCAGAATATCGAAGATGTTCTGATAAGAGAGCAGATCACAAATGATGTGAGGATGCTCATTGATGAGCTGCCTGAGGAGCAGAAACAGGTAATTCTTCTGAGGCACTATGGCGGCATGAGTTTCAAGGAGATCGCCGATCAGACGGATGTGAGCATAAACACGGCACTTGGGCGGATGAGGTATGCTCTCATAAACCTCAGGAAACTGATAAGTAAAAAAAATATTAGCCTCACAATGAGTTGAATATCAGGCTATAGGTAAGCAGACTCAAGGACTTCGCACAAAAGTTGGATAAAGTATAATACTAAATACTATCCAACTTTCGTTTTTGGTTGAAACAGTGTTAAAAGTTGTTAAACCGCCTATGGGAAAAAACTACCATTACATTTACATGCTTAACAATATGGATGGCGGGCTATCTGAGCTCGTTGACCAGGAAGACTGTCTTAGCGGAGATTACGGTTCCTATGACGATGTTTCGTTATTCCTGGACCGGCACGCTTTTGAGATCAGAAACTCGGTTGTAGAGCGGCTGGTTGAATATGCCGGCAGGCAGCTGAGGGGGCCATACGGCAATAGCTATTGACCGGGTTGATTTATAAAACTGACTGCATGGCATGCCACCACACCTGCCGTTTCAGTCCGTAACCTCTTTTGTGACAGGCTTGCCGGGATGAAACCGGTTTGTATTGCCGATTGCATTTCGTCGTCCGTAAAGTCTCCTTCCGGTCCTATAAGTATCTGTACGGGATTGCCCGGCGCGCAGTACCTGCCAGGATGATTATGCGGCGGGGCGCTGCCCGTTGCGATAATTCTTGTTCCGCCGAAAGGCTTCTTTAAAAATTCCATGAAACTGACAGTATCTTCAATAGAAGGAAGCCAGGCACTCAGCGACTGCTTCATTGCAGCAACCATTACCTTCCTGCACCGTTCAGGTTTCACGATTCTTCGTTCTGAATTACTGCAGATAACAGGTGTTATAATGTCTATTCCAATTTCTGTTGCCTTCTCAAGAAACCATTCAAACCTGTCAATGCTTTTTGTCGGTGCAATGGCTATTTGCAGGTGAAAACCCCTTTCCGGCGGCATCTGCTGCTCATCAGTAATTCTGACGACACATTTGTTTTTGTCGGGAATAACTATCTCGGCGGACTGTATTCTGCCTGCACCGTCGGTAATATGGATTATATCGCCCTGCCTGAGGCGCAGAACCCGGGTGCAGTGCAATGACTCACCGCTGTCAAGGGTGAAAGTGCCTTCTCTGATCACAGGAGAATAGAATAAATGCATTATAATTGTATTTTGATTAACGTCATTCCTTTCGCGGACCTAAAAATAAGGTTTTATAAAAATAAATCATTCTTATGAGTCTGAAAATAGCATGTTTATCTGATACCCATGGTTATTTTGACAAGAGGCTGAAAGAATTTATCGGGTATTGTGATGAGATTTGGCATGCCGGTGATATTGGCAGTACCGGGGTTGCAGAAGAACTCTCCTCCATGAAACCACTGAGAGCTGTACACGGCAACATTGATGGTGCGGATATCCGTGCATCATACCCTGAACATCAAAGGTTCAGTGCAGGTGGCCTGGATGTCTGGATCACCCACATCGGCGGCTATCCGGGAAGGTATGACCGGTCGGTTGTCCCGGCTATATTTGAGGCGCCTCCCGGACTCTTTATTTGCGGACATTCACACATTCTGAAGGTAATTAATGACAGCAAGCTTGGATTGCTTCATATCAATCCGGGTGCTGCCGGGCGGGCAGGTGCCCATAAAGTGCAGACAGCTGTGCGGTTTGTGATAGAGGAGGGAGTTGTAAAGGACCTGGAGGTTGCTGAGCTTGAACGGACATGTTGATGCCGGTTCAAAGAGGCTCTTCTTCCGTATTCTCGTTGTCGGGTATTTCGATCTCTTCATCGGGGTCAATCTCTTCATCGGGGTCAATCTCTTCATCGGGTATTTCGATCTCTTCATCAGGTATGAACATAGTCTCTCCCTCGAGATGCTGCCTGTAAACCCTGAAGAACTGTTCCAGCTTCGTATCTGTGGCAAGCATATAGACAAACCTTGTTTGCCTTGCAGATACATTCATCCTTCTGTGCCTTAGAGGAGTTTCTCCTATAATTGTGACATAATCACTGTTTGAGGAGAATGTCTGCATGGTACCCCTTGTGTATCCAAAGTAGTACCAGTTTCTCTCATCAAGTTCTATGTAGAAGTCTGCCATATCACCCGATCTCCTCTTGGTTACTTCCAGGTATCCGTTAAAATATTTATTGACCGGTATGCCCCCGATACTTGCTATGCCTATCGGCCCATGCGAACGGTAGGAACGGCTTTCCTTGTTCCATGCCATTTTTATGTGTGAAAGCACGAATGTGTTGTTCAGCTCAGCGGGTTTGCTTTCAGTTCTTCCTGACCTGTTGTTATTACCGCTATTTGTCAGTGAGCTGGCTTTTTCATCGCCCAGTATCCATTTCAGCCCGCGCTCATAATAGTAGGAATCATGGTCAACCGGCTCTCCCGGGATACTGTCGGCGGCCCTCGCAATGAGTGCCAGTGCATCTTCGGAAAGGAAGAAATCCATTGTCATTACTCCCTCAAGAGTGGTCTCGTTCGGCACAACCTCGTTTCTGGCATTACCGGTCATATTGATCTTCAGTTGGCCCAGGTCCACTCCCAGTTCGAGGGGGCCTTCCCCCCGTATAATGCATTTTTCAGGATCAAGCCTCAGAATATTTGCCGTCACGCCCGGATCCTTGTGCCTTTCCATTGACGTGATAACATAATCTCCCCGGGTATTGTCATATTTCATATAACCGTTTGCCGTTATTATGAGCTGGTCAGACCAGCTTCTCCTGGATGTGAAGAATGCAGGGTAGATATGTACGGAGTCGGTCGCAACAAATATCCCTGAGTATATTCTCTCTCTTTCAGATGATAAGGTTTGCTCTGTTACAGGGATGATAACCTCAACGGGGTCAATAATATTGCTGAATGAGATCCGGTGATCTTCCAGCCGGCTGCAGTCGTGAAGTATCCTGGTGCTGCCGCTGAAGTCCAGAAAACGCCGCGAAGCATTCAGTTCGGCTGTTCCCGCAAACTCAAAACGGGGACTCAGCTTAAAGTTGTGACCATACGGGATATAGCCCGTAGCAACTGTAACCGTATCACTGTCAACGAATATAGTGTCAAAGAGTATTGTATGCAAATTGTCCCGCTCATCTCTGTAGTCATAATATCCTGAACCGGAATAGCTGTACTTGCCTTTAATCTGAACAGTGGCATTGTAGATGTCGTGATACAGGTTCTTCCTGCTGGCGCTGATACTCCCGTTTCTCAGGGGGAATATGCGCCCTCCCTCTCCGATAACAAGAGATTCTTCAGCCGGGTATATTGTTGCGTCGGCGACTTCAAGATATTCGACACCGCCGGCATGAAGCAGCTCGTTCCGGTAATCCATAACCGCATGGGATGAATAGAAATAGAGCGAATCCTGTCCCCGCACCGAAGATATGTACCTTGCACCCCGTCGTCCGGTTTCAGGGCAGGTCTGCCCGGACAGAAGGTCAAATCTCTGCCCGGCCATATCCCATTCCATTGTAACCGGGTTAGATATAAATCCGCTCAGAGGCAGCGAAACCATTTCTGTTTCCGGCGAAATTCTGAACATGCCGTTTCCTGAGCGCAGGTCAACCCGGCTGCTGATCTTTTCAGCTGCAAGTGAAACGGGCCTGCCGGTCATCTGTAATTCCAGGTTACTGGTGTCGGCACTGAATGATTCTGAACTGAAATCAAATTCATCAGAAGATATCCTGGCATTTTTAATGTCTATCATACCCGCACCTTCAAGCCCCGCGCTTCCAAGCAGCAGTAGTCCGTCAAACTGAGCACGGTCTTCGAAAAAGCTGAAGCCGGAATCGCCAGGTCCTATTGCCATTACATCTTCGTATGGCTGCCAGTTTATTTTGTTGCCGGATGATCTGACATCGGGGAATTCTATGCCAGCTGTCTGACTGGTTATCCGAAATTCATCAGCCTGCACATTCATTGAATCGGGGAAAAACAGAAATCCGGGTGAACTTATCTCTGCCGTCAGGTACTCCAGCCTGCCCATACCTTCCAGCCCGCTTTTGCTAAGAAGGATGTCGTTATAGAATGTACCTTTGTTACCGTATGCTGGGATCCCTTCACGCCGGGTTGAGTAATTCATGCCCAGGGAGTAGTCCTCCTGCAGGGAAAGCTGCCCCTCCAGATCGGGAAAGATACCGGCAGAAACCAGTTTTCCGCTGAACCTCATATTCTCATTCCGGTAGGTGTTGAGACTGTCCATATGGAACGGTTCCAGTTCAAAATAGAAGTGGTCGGATTTATAAACGCCCTCATATATCTCAGGATCGTCAAAAAACACATAGGAGTTCCCTGCTGAGGTAAATTTTGGGTACTCAGGCATGTCTACCCGTCCGGATTTGTTGAATGGCCTGTCTATGACCAGTTCGCCGGTAACGTTCCTGATTATGTTATATACCTCAGTAAGCAGAAATCTCCCATATTCATCCCTTTCATCAAGCCATGCACGGAGCCTTATGGAATCAACATTCTGCAGGTTTATGCTGTAACCGGCATAGTCAAATGCATAATTGGTGCCGAAGAAGGATAGATTTCCGGCATTTATGGTTCCGTCAAAAATGAAGTTCCTGTTCTTCTTGAGCGTAAGTGTACTGTTAAATGGAAGAATGTCTACATTTTTGGTGTTGCTAATAGAAACATGCGGAATGCCGTAAATTTTAAGGTCACTGTTGGTCAAATCAAGCATTGCATTATTTACCGGTGCCCGCGTTCGCGATTCAAAACTGATTATATCGTAGTCGATCCTTCTTGAATTGGCCTGGAGATAGTGGTTCAGGCGCTCCCTTACCCTTATGATATCGGTTTCTGTATCATAATAGATAAAACCCTGGCGCGAAAGATCAAGCAGGTGGCGCCTTACCTGGGACAGAGGCCGGCGGAGGAACCTGGCGTATTCTTCGGCCGGCATATCTTCATAACCGTAGCTTGTGCCGAAACTTCTGAGGTTTGCAAGCGGGTGCCTCTGCTCCATCCCCTGGATCTGCATAAATTCATTCCTGTCGAAGTAGCTGGCAGATCTGAAGCTGGCATTACCCAGAGAACCGGCCCTGGGCATGGTAAAAACCACTTCCGTACTGTCAATGTTCCATATAAGCTGTGAGAAACTCATGTCAACCTGGTGAAAATGGTTGTACCACGGACTCTGCGATATTATTTTCTGATTCTGGCTGACCGACAGTTCCCTGCTGTTATCAATATAGTTGATCTGCATATCGGGATGGAAAACAGAATCATTCTCGATAAAGAACAGTATGCTTGCACTTCCCGAAGTCATGCCTTGGGGCCTGAAAACAAAACTCAGTGACTCTGCTGTAAGCCATCGTTCCCCGTTATAGTGGAAATGCACCCTGGCATTTTCCGTTTCGCTGCCTGACCCTATCAGCCTGGCGCCTCTCATGCTCAGACCTCCTTCGTAATCGACCCCTGAATAGATACCCTTGATAACGAGCTCCTGCCTGTGTGATACAAACCTGGGATAGCCGGCATCATCCCTGTTGCTCGTAGTCATTAGTCTGTCTGTTAATCTTCCGCTCATGGGGGTGCTCAGGTAGCGGTTATACCTGAAACTTGCTGAATCGGCAGTATATTCACTTCTGCTGAGGTCTATAGTGTAGGGTCCCAGCATTGCAAATGCTTCAGCTTCCGGTAGTCCGGCCCGCTCCCAGGTAACACGTCCGCCCGTCCCTTTCCATACTTTTGTCCGGGGATAATAAACTCCGCCTGTACCGGAGACCATCATTGTATCAATATGGTTGAATGCCATCAGGTCGGTGTTGCCGAAAAGGATCCTCAGTGTGTCGTCATAGACCAGCCTGTAATCATTACTGGTGACCTTCCATGACAGTGCACCTGACCTGAACAGCCGGTTTTCGGAAATGAACCAGCCTGAGGAGACCAGAAATTCATTAATAGCTGACAGCGAAACATCATCACTTCCGGCCATATCAGAAAAAGCCTGCTGCCAGATCCTGAAATTGCCAAGGTCATAGTCACCGAAAAGAATAATTGTTTCGATAAACGCGTACATATGGGGCACGGGTCTTGCATTTCGTGACCTGAGAATATCTGAGGTGGTGATAATGAAATCCTTTTCCGGCTGGGCATATGCTGCAGAATCCCATAATGTTATAAATTGTTCCAGCCTGGTGTTTTGTACCTCGCTCAGGTTCCTGCCCATGAAATCCCTCAGCTCTGAAGTGAATGTGTCAGGATCTCCCGAGAAGGACCGGTTGTTCTGGGACCATGCCGAACCGATCATTATTACGGAAACCAGAAGTGATGCAAAAAACGTTTTAGTCCCCATTGATCCAGGCTCAGTCAGGTTTAACGAATAAAAGCTTCAGCCATTCTCCGTCTTTTGTTATTGAGGTCATCTTATGGCCTCAGACTACCACCTTATTTAAGGTTGCTGCTGCAGGTTACCATATGCTCCGGCAACATACTCTGGTGTTATACCATATACTGGTGAAAATGTTTCAAAATGATCGGGCTATTGCAAGGAAGTCCTCTGCCTTGAGTGAGGCTCCGCCGATAAGTCCCCCGTCAACATCCTCCTTTGAGAATATCTCTTTGGCATTTGAAGGTTTGCAACTGCCTCCGTACAAAATGACCGCCTGATCGGCTGCACTTTCATCGTAAAGCTCTCTCAATAGATTTCTGATAAAAAGGTGCATCTCCTGTGCCTGTTCAGGTGTTGCCGTTTTTCCCGTGCCAATTGCCCAAACCGGTTCATAGGCTATGATAATGTCACTGAAATCATCCCTGGAAATACCTTTAAGACCCGACACGATCTGTTTTTTAACTACATCTTTGTGGATATTCTTATCGCGTTCTTCGAGGTTCTCACCGCAGCAGAAAATAGGCTTTAGATTGTTTTCCAGTGCTATACTGACCTTCCTGTTGAGTTCTTCATCTGTTTCATTGAAAAGAGATCTTCTTTCAGAATGTCCTATAATAACATATTCAGCACCAGCCGATGCAATCATTGCAGCAGATACTTCGCCGGTGAATGCACCCGAATTTTCAGAAGCACAGTTCTGGGCCGAAAGTCCGATTCCCGCCGGCAGTATCTCCCTTATCGTCATAAGGTGGGTAAAAGGAGGTGCAATTATAAGCGAGACCCCTTCGGGAAGTCCCGTCGCGGCATTGCTGGCAACATCTTTTGCAAGTCCCGTACCCTCGTTCAGGGATGTGTTCATTTTCCAGTTTCCTGCAACAATTTTCTTTCTCATGGTAATGGTTTTTCTGTTTATAATTGGATTAACTTACTGATTTGTAATTCACTTCAATTGTGGGCAGGGGCTAACCTGCTTGCCGGCCGTCTGCTCACAGCTGGCTCAGCCCTGGCTTTCTGGTTCAATATCTCTTTTCTTCAGGGAGTACCTGATCATTCTGATTATTGCAATCAGCAAAAGAAATGCCATCAGGTACCCTAGCGAAACCATGTTGTTATGTGCCTGTTGCCGGTCGTTCATCGCAAATGACATCAGATTCTCTTTCAGCTCTGCCGTATCGGGAATATTCCTGTGATGCCATTTTCCTATGATTGTTCCCTCTTTCAGGAGAATAAGTCCGGGATTACTTCTTACAATTGTTTTAAGTGTGATCTCATCACCATGGTAAAAATCCCATGCTGCACCTGTATTATCTCTGTATTCGTCAATCTGTGATAGCGGACTTGCTGTGAGTCCTATAAAATTTATACCATGACCGGCCGACCAGTCAGCCAGCCTCTTAATGGCGGTGACGTTTTTCAGGGAGCTCCCGGCAAGGTTATAGGAAACCAGTATAAAGGTGTATCCCTGATCGTGAAGAATGTCCCATGTATGGTCGGTCCCGTCGGTAACCGATTCAATAAAGAAATTGGTAATTGGCGGTTCGTAACCTTTGCTTATAAGAGTGCTTTCAGTTCTTACCCATTCCCACTCGGGACCGGGCAGGTCATCTACCGGGAATGCCCTGGTCTCACCGTCTTTTCGGTAATAGAGCGTAACTTCGTATTCGTCGGCAGGTGCATCGGGAGGGATGCTCATATATTCCTCTATATCAGCCCCAACATGGTATGGCCTGTAATCTATCACCGGGAGGTTCAGGTACGACCATGCAAAGATGGCAAGTATCCCGGCAAGGAATGCTGACACAGTTATCCATTCTGCCAGGGGCCTGTTGAAAAACGGCCTGAATTCTTTACGCCTGATGAAAATGTATATGACAAAAACCATCAATACCAGGTTTTTCCAGAATGTCTCCCAGTTGGTCAGTATTATCGCATCGCCGAAACATCCGCAGTCCGCCACCGGGTCGGTGATGGCAATGAAAAGTGTGAGAATGGTAAAGAAACCCATGAATAAAAGCAGGGCCCATGAAGTCAGGACAAGATGCACTCCCGCAATCAGAGCCACCCCTATAAGCATTTCTGCAGCCGACAGGGCAACAGACATTGGCAGTGCCAGCGGTTCCAGGAACTCAATATTGAATGCAACAAAATAATCAATGAACTTGTAGGCTGATCCCAGGGGGTCGATACCTTTGACAAAGCCGGAGTAGATGAAAACAAATCCGGCAAGAAGCCTCGAGAAATTCAGAAGCAACGGATTAAATCTTTTAACAGGTATAGCAGAAGACATATCAACAGTTTTATTAAATCAGGATGTAAAAATATAATTTAAGTGGATCATAATCAATTACACGATGATGTTTTCATTTCTCAGCAGTTCGAGAATTCTTTCAAAGATCTTGCCGGGAGGGAGCATTGCCATATTTTCATCATAGCAGGGTATCAGCATTACAGAAGGATCTGTTTCTGACCGGGTATTGTAGACCTGTCTTACCTTCTTTTGAAATTCCAGATCGGCTTCGTGGATATCGGTATTACCTCCCAGGTAGGCTCGTTCATCGCCGCTCCTGCTTTTGCCAAGGTTATGCATGGTAAACTCGAAGGGGACATCAAGAAAAATGTTCAGGTCCGGACGCGGGATACCGTACTTGACAAATTCAAGGCAGGTAATCCATTCTGCCAGCTGGTTCTTCTCTAAAGTGGTTTTCAGCTTGGCGCACTGATATGCAATGTTTGAAATAACGTACCTGTCGGCCACCAGAAGCTTGCCATCTGAGAGCCACTCAAACATCTCCTTTTTTGCATCGTGCCTGTCGGCTGCATAAAGCAGGGCTACCAGGTAAGGATTGACATCTCCTATTTTTCCCAGGTCACCACGAAGGAACATGGATATCAGCTGACCAAAAACCCCTGTTTCAGTACGCGGAAAGTGAATAAAGCTGTATTCCGTGCCCTCTTTGTCAAGATAATCCCGCAACATCCTTACCTGGGTTGATTTCCCCGATCCGTCAAGCCCCTCAATAACCAGAAATGCCATTATCTCTAAATCTGTTAAAGTTTATAAATCTACGGCCAGATGGTTGCCGTCTTCCGTACAAAAATGGGAAAAAAAACCGAGAAGTTTACAGACAGTTCAGCTCTTAAAATTTGAATGGCATATTCAAATGATGCAAATTTGACATACATTTGTTTTATGTTTAATGGGTGATTATGGAAGCGATAAACAGGGTCAGAAGTATATGTGTGATGGGCAGGGTGGTGGACTTTTCTGTGCCGGCCGTCATGGGGATTATCAATTATACGCCCGATTCATTTTATGATGGGGGAAAGTACCGGAACCCTGATGCAGTTGCCGGTCATGCAGTCCGTTTGGCAGAGGATGGCGCCGATATTATAGATGTGGGAGCTGTTTCGACCAGGCCGGGGGCACCGGGGATATCTGAAAAGGAAGAGACCGGAAGACTCGCAGAAGCCCTGGAGGCAATCCGAAAAGAGTTGCCGGAAGTTATTCTTTCGGTCGATACGTGGAGGTCTGGCGTAGCTGAAATAATGATACGTGATTACGGTGCCGGCATTATCAATGATATATCAGCGGGCAGGCTGGATGACCGGATGCTTGATACTGCCGGCAAACTGAAGGTCCCGTATATTGCAATGCATATGCAGGGAACCCCGGCTACCATGCAGGAGAATCCTGTATACAGAGATGTTGTAAACGATATAATACTCTATTTTTCAGAGAGGGTAAGGATAATGAGGGATGCCGGCATAGACGACATCATCATAGATCCCGGTTTCGGTTTCGGCAAGAGTGTTGATCACAACTATGAGATTGCTGCAAGGCTGAAGGAGTTTCATGTGCTGGAGCTTCCCGTACTGGCTGGTTTTTCAAGAAAATCGATGATCTATAAGGTTCTTGGGAGAGGCCCCGGCGATGCTCTCGGAGGAACCATTGCCCTGAATACCGTTGCAGTCATGAACGGAGCTCACATTTTAAGGGTGCATGATGTGAGGGAGGCAAGGGATACGATAGAGGTGGCAATGCGTTTGAAAAGGGTAGTTGAGCATGGCAAGTGAATCATTCCCATCTATCCGGGTTTGATTTGTCAGTAAAAATGGAGATTTTTGTAAATTAAGTGAAATCTGTTACCGGATGACCAGCCTATTCATAAGTATAAGAATCCTTGATGTTTTTGACATTATTATTACCGCTTTTCTGTTCTACCAGGTTTACCGTCTTATAAAGGGTACGATAGCCATAAATATATTCATAGGTATATTTTCTGTGTATCTCCTATGGCTACTGGTAAGAGCGCTAAATATGCAGTTGCTTGGATCGATCCTGGGCCAGTTCATCGGGGTAGGGGTCATTGCCCTTATTATCGTATTTCAGCAGGAGATCCGGAGGTTCCTGATACTATTAGGGACCAGGTATATATCCAACCGTGCATTTTCCATTGAAAAACTTTTCACCTCGGTCAGCGGCAGCAGGCCGAGGATCAGGATCAGTTCGCTTATTAAGGCATTAAAAAATCTTTCTGCGTCCAAAACCGGCGCACTGGTTGTAATAGCAAGGAGGTCAGAGCTGGAAACCTATTCGCAGACAGGTGACACTCTCAATGCTGTAACCTCAAGCCGTCTTCTCGAGAGTGTTTTCTGCAAGGAGAGCCCTCTTCATGACGGCGCAGTGATAATTGTGGGTGACAAGATCCGGTCAGCAAGGTGCGTTCTTCCTGTATCAGAGAATATTAACCTCCCGCCGGAATTTGGTATGAGACACAGGGCGGCCCTGGGGATGTCGGAGCAGACCGATGCTGCCGTTGTGGTTGTTTCAGAGGAGACGGGGAGGATATCTCTTGCAGACGGGGGACAGCTTATCCCCGGTATGACACTGAGGGATGTTTCCGAATACCTGGAAAAGGAATTCATCCATGATCCTTATGTGGGTGAATTTACCTGATATTACCTTCTCCTGAACAGGAAATGTGCCTTGGATTCTTCGTTGCGCACTAGCCTTTCGATATTTTTCTGGTGGGTAAAGAGAAGCAGCACGAATACTATCATGGAAAATATAACGAGTGATGATGTGGTGGTATTGAATACAACAATTACCAGAACCGGGAATGAAAGTCCGGCAATCATTGAGCTGAGAGATACATACTTAGTGACAATCAGGGTAACCAGGAAGACACCGAGGCAAATAAGCATCGAGACCGGATCAATGGCGAGAATAACACCGATCAGGGTAGCAACGCCTTTTCCTCCCCTGAAGTTGGCAAATACGGGAAAAATATGGCCTATGATCACGGCAAGGCCCAGCAGAAGCTGGAAGTTAATGTATTGGCCGGTTTCAGGTATATAGTAGAATGTAAGGTGGATCATTTTTACGGCCAGGAAACCTTTGAGAATATCAAGCAGAAGCACAGGGATGCCGGCCTTGTATCCCAGGACCCTCAGTGTATTTGTGCTTCCCGCATTTCCGCTTCCGTGGTTCCTTACATCGGTTTTGAAAAACACCCTTCCTATCCAGACCGCATTGGGGACTGACCCCAGCAAATATGCTGAAAGTAGTATGAAAGCATTCCAGAAAAAAGGCATAAAATCCATATAGTTAAGCACTTATGCTACATTAGTGTCTGAAATTGGTTCTGCAAAGGTCAGTAAATTGTTTGATTTTTCCAAAAAAATATGTTTTTGAGCATAGTAATAATTAAACGCTGTTTGAGAGGTTTAATTGCCTGAGATCACGTTTGTTCGTCAGCTACCGGGTGCCCGGCCTGTAACCTGGCATACTGCATCTGTGAAACCACTTTTATTGTTGGATCTGCAGGACCTGTAAAGTTTCCTGACAGGTTCCGGGGCATTCTCCATTGCAAAAGGGTAGGCTGCGAAATTGAGCAGGTCCAGGTCATTGTAATCGTTGCCGGTGGCCAGCGTAAAGGATCTGTCCACGCCAAGCCTGTTGCATAGCCATTCAACCGTATGCCCTTTCGAAACACCTGATGGAAAGATTTCTGCCCACATGGTCTTTCCGTCCAGGGGCGATGTTGTTCTGACTACCCGCATTGAGTCAAGCCGGTCCCTGATCTTTTCAAGCAGCTCCAGGTTTTCGGGCACAATTGCAAGAAGCTGGCTGGCATGGGTGTAGTTCGGGGGGTCAACCTGAAGGGGAGCAGCAAAGTCACGGTAGAGCTCAATCCTCCTGTGGAAATCATTGTTGCCGCAACTGGCATCAAAAAAAAGAAATGCATGATTATCAGGCACGAGGTCATGCACCATGAAGCTCATTTTTGCCGCGGTCAGAACCTCGATAGCCAGTTTAACATCAGGTTCACGCAGATGCTCCGCATAGATGAGTTCTCCGCTTTTAAGGTCAATGACACCGGCGCCTGTAGAGAATACCAGGTAGTCGACCGGGATGCCGGATGGAAGCACTTTCTTTAAACTGAACAGATTCCTCCCGGTAGCAATCACCCTGTGAATGTTTTGTTCTCCCAGCCAATGAAGGGTATCCAGGTCAGTTTTGCTTATCTCTTTACTGTCATTGAATAGTGTTCCGTCAAGATCAGTAATTACCATGTCGACACGTTGTTTCATAACAAAGTTATCTTTTGTAAAACCTTCCTATCGCAGCCGCTATGCTGTCGGTTTCAATCAGAAAACCGTCGTGGCCGTAAAGGGACTCTATTCCGGAAAATGTTGCCCCGGGAATTCTTTCTGTCATGAATAGCTGCTCTTTGACAGGGAAAAGGAGGTCGCTCGATATTCCGATCACCAGCGTCCTGGCCCTTACCGATGCAAGCACAGTATCGATGGCACCCCTGTTCCGGCCTATATTGTGAGAATCCAGGGCGTTTAACAGTCTCATGTAGGAGAAGGCATTAAACCTATTTACAAGTTTCCGGCCCTGGTAATCCTGGTAGCTCATTGCCCTGAACCCGGATACTTTGTTGTTGCAGGTATCGGACTGTGTTTTGAGATAGGTTTCGTAATTCCTGTAACTCAGCAGGGCTATGGAACGCGCTGCCGCTAGTCCCCGACCCCCCGCATCAGGATGATTGTCATTCCACGTATGGTCGGCCATTATGGCCAGCCGCTGGGACTGGCTGAAAGCTATGCTCCAGGGGGATGCTTTTGCATGATTTGCAATGCATACAAGATTTTCGTGGATGCCCGGGTTCATAATTACCCATTCCAGAGCCTGGTGCCCTCCTGTGGATCCGCCGAGTACAGTGTGAATTGTTTTAATCTGAAGGTGTTTTCTGAGAAGTTCGTGAGCATTTACCAGATCCCTGATGGTGAGTTCGGGAAATGAATGGAACCATGGACTTCCTGTGCGGGGATCTGTTGAAAGGGGGCCTGTTGAACCGTAACATGAACCTATCTTGTTGGCGCATATTATAAAATGATCGTCAGGATTATAGAAACGTCCTTCCCCGACAAGTCCCTTCCACCAGTCCGCCACATCAGAACTGGCTGTAAATGCATGGCAAACCCATATTACATTGTTTCGTTCCGGATCGTATTTGCCGTAAGTGTGATATGCAATATCAAGAGAGGGTAGTGTTTCTCCCGACTCCAGGTGTACCGGACTTTCATGATGATATACCTGTAACTGTCCGTCTGCCATTTTTGTGTTCAAAAATAACGTAAAGATTTTTTAAAAACCAAAGAGTTCAGTTATTGCTAAAGTTAATTAATTGTGCGAGTATATGCTGCTTGTAGTTATATTTGTGCTATGGCCGAGAAAACCATCCTCCTCTATTCACCTGTGCTGACCCCCCGGCTGCAGTATGCAGGAATGCATATCGGATCAATGCTGCCCGGTGCAGTTATAAATATGACCTCATCAGAGGATGAGGCTGCTGCCTCAATCGGACCGGTAATTAATTATTCGGATGAAACTGTCGGGGGTGCCTTGCATGTAGTGCCGAGCGGACTACTTGGGGAGAGTGGAGTGAGACCCCTGGATGTAGTGCCGGCAGCTCTTGGCGGGAAGACTGTTATTTTTCCTTCTGCCGGAAGGGATGATCTTGGTTTTGATATCTTTTCGGCTGTTTTCTACATGCTGTGCCGTTACGAAGAATACCTTCCGGCCGGCAGGGACAGGCACGGCCGCTTCCCCTGGAAGGAAAGCATGGCCTTCAGGTATGGCCTTTCATGGGAGCCCCTGGTAGACCAGTGGGCCGTAATGTTAATGGAGGCGATATCACAACGGTACCCGGCCGTTTCTTTCCCCGAAAGGGAATTCAGGTTCATACCCACAATAGATGTGGATGTTCCCTGGGCATACCGTAACCGTGGGTTAATGCGTACAATCGGAGGCTTTGCTAAAGCTGCTGCCACCGGGAATTTTGCTGACCTGAAAATGCGTTACCGGGTTCTGTTCAGAGGATGGGATGACCCGTATGACACCTATGACCGGATCAGTTCGATACACAATGAATACGGGATTACGCCGCTATTCTTCTTCAGCGCCGGCAGTTATGGCAGGTTTGACAAGTCGGTGTCGCCTAACAATAAAGAATACAGAAGGCTCATAATGGACATATCTGCAGGATCTGAGTGGGGGATTCATCCGTCATACCTGTCTTATGATCAGCCTGAACGACTGGAAATGGAGATCGATACCCTGGCCCGTATTACCGGCAAGGCCCCTGTCAGGAGCAGGAACCACTATCTCAGGTTTTCATTCCCGGAGAGTTGCAGGATGCTTGAAGCTGCAGGGATAAGAGAAGATTATACACTTGGCTGGGCTGAAATGACCGGTTTCAGGGCTGGCACCTGTACCCCCTTCCTGTTCTACGATCTTGAGAGGGAAGAGACCGGGAGTCTGACCCTGTTCCCGTTCCAGGTGATGGACGGCACCCTGTGCGACTACATGAAACTGGATACTGAAGAGGCAGCAGTACACGGATCAGGGATCGCAGCAAGGGTCCGGCAGGCCGGCGGCACGCTTGTTACATTATGGCATAATGAAACATTCTCTGGCCAGGGCAGATGGAGAAACTGGGAAAAAGTATATCTTGAGATAATTAAGGCCGCAATGGAATGATGATGGAGATCAGGCACATACCTGCCGGCAGTATAAACCGGGAAGAGTGGGATAGCTGGGTGACAGCGACTGCAAACAGACGGATTTACGCCTGTTCCGTTTTCCTTGATATCTTCGCTCCCGGCTGGGGTGCCCTTGTAATGGGTAGCGGGGATGCGGTCATGCCACTTGCCGTCAACAGGAAATGGGGCATTAGCTATCTTTTTCAGCCTGTTTTTATTCAGCAGCTTGGCATTTTAATGAAAGATGCCAGCGTTGATTATACTGACCAGTTCCTGGAAAGAGTATCCTCAACTTACAGGTTCTCGGATATAGCCCTGAATGAAATGAACGATCCTGACCCTGCAAGGTACCATTGCGTGAACATGACCAACTACCTGCTCAGGCTGGACCGGTCATATAATGAACTGGCTAAGGGATATGACACGAACACCGTGAGGAACATAAGAAAGGCAGACCGGCTGGGGGTTGATCTCAGACCGCATGAGCATGTTGATGAAGTAGTCAGGATTTTCGCACTTAACGGCAGAAGGCTCTATCCAAATATCAGGAATATTAACTACAGCCGGCTGGAAAAGGTCCTTGAAAGGGGCCTTTCGGATGGGTTCATTGAGATGAGGGGTGCATTCTCCCCTGGCGGGGAACTTATTGCAGCGCTATGTATGCTTGCTGATTACGACAGGCATGTTTTCTTTTTTTCTGCCAACACCGCCGAGGGAAGAAATACCGGTGCCATGTTCCTGCTGGTGGACAGCTTTATTCAGCAATATGCCGGAAGCGGCAGGACATTTGATTTCAACGGATCCGTTAATCCCGGAATGGCCCGGTTCTATAAGGGGTTTGGTTCAGGTGCCGCAACGTACAGCAGGATCAGGATAAACAGGCTGCCATTTCCGGTCAGCCTGCTTAAAGGGTGACCTGCATGGCAGGCTGTGCAGTTATTCCATCAGGCTAGTGAAGTCAATCTCCTCAGAATGATCAACCTCTGTGGCTTTGCCCTGCTCACATTTGATCGTTCTTGCCGGGAATTTTTTAAGAAGCGGGTAGTTGTGGGTTGCCATAAGAACAGCCCGGCCACTGCTGCTGATCTCAAGCAGAAGCTTCAGTATGTCTTCCGAATTCTCAGGGTCGAGGTTCCCGGTCGGCTCATCGGCAAGGATAATATCAGGGTTGTTAAGGAGCGCCCTGGCTATGACCACGCGCTGCTGTTCGCCCCCTGAAAGCTGGTGTGGCATCTTGTATCCCTTGTAGCTGAGATCAACCCTCTCAAGTACCTCAACAATACGGTCGTTTATCTCTTTTTTGTTCTTCCATCCGGTTGCCCTGAGGACAAATGAGAGGTTGTCATATATATTCCTGTCACCCAGAAGCTGGAAATCCTGGAAAACAATGCCAAGTTTCCTCCTTAGGTAAGGAATTTGCTTTTTTCTGATCTTTTCCAGGTCGTATCCGGCAACCAGCGCACTTCCAGACCTGAGGGGAAGTTCGGCATTAATAGTCCTTATTATGCTTGTTTTACCGCTCCCTACTTTTCCTATAAGATAAAGGAACTCTCCTTTATTGAGGCTGAAAGATACTTCTGAAAGAACCAGGTTATCCCCCTGGAATATATTTACATTGTTAAGATCGATGATCAGGTCAAGTGACATGGCCATTAGAGGTATTTATTTTCGGTTTGCCCGGCTCAAACCTGACTTACCGTTTTCTGCCGGCAACAGCGCCACGTTGCCGGCAGGTCAACCTTGCACGCAAGGCTCCTGGGTGGGGTGGCTGATCGTCAACAGGCAGCTAAAATAATTATTTTTTATGAGGAGCAGCAGAATATTCGGTTAAATTATCAGTTATTGTTAATTAAAATCCCCCCTCAAAAAGGGCTGTCAAAGATTATAAATTGTATTTTTGGCAGAGCAAGTCAAAAAATATAAATAACAACCTATACAGAACCGATGACCAGGATTGCTTTACAACTGTTATTGGCAGCTTTCACCCTCTTTTTATACTCAAATACGGCAAGCGGACAAAAACCCCTGATCTACGACAATGACGATCTCTCTTTTGTCCGTGCCATGGATCTTTTCCAGAAGGAGAAATACGGAGCTGCCCAGAAGCATTTCCAGAGAGCCATGGATCATTATGAGGGCATGAATACTGTGCTCAGTTCAAAAGCCGGCTACTATGCGGCACTTTGCGCCATTGAACTGTTTAATGATGATGCCGAGTATCTTATGACGATGTTCGTTAACAATAATCCCGAAAGTATTCATCTGAACGATGCACACTTTCATCTTGGCAGGTTCTATTACAGGAAAAGGAATTACAGGAGGTCATCGGACTGGCTGGAGGCTGTCAGGCATGAATATCTTGCAGAAAGCCTGAGGGATGAGTACTTTTTCATGCTCGGATACGGTTATTTCATGAGAAATGAGTTTGAACGGGCATCGAGGGCTTTCTTTGTGATAACCAACCGGGATACACCATATGCGGCCCCGGCAACTTATTACTACTCCCATATAGCCTACACTGACGACAACCTTGAAACTGCATTGCGCGGTTTCCTTAATCTTAGGGATGATGAGACTTTCAGCGGGGTTGTTCCCTATTATATTATCCAGATATATTACAAGCAACGCAGGTATGATGATGTAATTGAACACGGCCCTGACCTCCTGGAAGTGGCCGTATCAAGACGGGTTGCAGAGATAGCGCGGATCATAGGGGAATCATATTACCGGAGGCGCCAATACAATGATGCCATTTACTACTTCGAAATATTCATGGGCAGAACCGGTAATATTTCCCGGGAGGACAGGTATCAGCTGGGATATTCCTATTATCAGACCCAACGGTACGAAGAGGCTGCCGCAATGTTTGAACTTGTTGGCGGCAGCGATGACATGCTTGTTCAGAATACCAGTTACCATTTGGCGGACTGCTACATCAGGCTTGGAGATAAGCAGAAGGCAAGAATGGCATTTTCATCTGCGTCCAGGATGGATCATGACAGGGCCATACAGGAGGACGCTTTGTTCAATTATTCCCTGCTTACCTTTGAGATAGCCTATTCACCATTCAATGAGGCGATAAACGGTCTGAACAGATTTATCGAACTGTTTCCCGATTCCAGGAGGATTGATGAGGCATACAATTATCTGGTAATGGCTTATATGAATACCCGTAATTACAGGGAAGCGCTGCGCTCTATCGAAAAGATAAGCTCACCTACCAATGAGATCAGAAGGGCTTATCAGAGGGTTGCTTACTTCAGGGGACTCGAACTTTACAGTAACCTGCGGTTTGAAGATGCAATTAAGCTCTTTGACCTGTCTGTTCAGAATGCCCAGTTCAATCAGGTCATAGCAGCGCAGGCATACTACTGGAAAGGTGAGGCGCATTTCAGGCTTGGAAGGTACGGGGAGGCTGTGAGGAACTATAACCGCTTCCTGCTCTCACCAGGTGC
Organism: Marinilabiliales bacterium; assembly: GCA_007695015.1. NCBI lineage: Bacteria > Pseudomonadati > Bacteroidota > Bacteroidia > Marinilabiliales > Marinilabiliales bacterium. The sequence goes on along the minus strand of REEN01000027.1, from coordinate 24,564 downwards.
ATTTGAGTTGGATGAATACAATATTGCTCATTACAATATGGGTTACGGATATTTCAGAAGCGGTGATTATCAGAATGCAGTATCCTGGTTCAGGAGATATATTAACCTGACCGGTGAGGCAGACTCGAGAATGGTTGGAGACGCCCTGAACAGGCTGGGAGATGCATACTTTATCCTGTCAAATTATGAAACTGCCATTGAATATTATGAAAGGTCGGTGAGGAACGGACAGGCAAACAGGGATTATGCCCTGTTTCAGAAGGCTGTTGCATCAGGTCTCCTCAACAGGACCGACGTCAAAATAGAGGTTCTTAAGCAGCTTCTTGATGATCACCCTGGATCTTCTTATTTTACAGATGCCCTGTTTGAGCTTGGAAATGCCCATATGACAGCCCGGACACCTGTCAGCGCAATACCTTTTTACAGCAGGGTGGTCGATGAATTCCCGGCCAGCAACTACGTTAGTTCGGCACTTCTCCAGTTGGGTCTCATTGAATATAACCGGAACAGGAATGAGACAGCTATCGGGTATTACAAACAGGTGGCTGAAGGTTTTCCGGGTACTTCTGAATCCAGGTCGGCACTTGCAGGGCTTAGAAATATATATCTTGATATGAATGATATTGATGCGTATGTTGAATACACCAGGACATTGGGTGATTTTGCAACCGTAACTATTTCAGAACAGGACTCTCTTACCTACATGGCAGCTGAAAATCTTTATATGGCAGGGAACTGCCGTCAGGCAACCGAGAATTTTGGCCGTTATATTGAACAGTTCAGAAACGGAAGCTTTATTCTGAATGCACATTTTTACAAGGCAGATTGCCATTACAGGTTAAATGAGTATAATGAAGCACTTGAATCGTTCAACTTTGTCATTGGAATGTTCAGGAATACGTTTACTGAGCAGGCGCTTCTTGGTGCATCTTCGATCAATTTCAGCAAAGGAAACTATGAGGATGCCCTCAAAAACTATGAGGAGCTTGAGCGTATAGCAGAAATGACTTCAAATCTTCTGATAGCAAGGAAGGGGCAGATGAGATGTAATTTCATTCTTGAGAATCATGAAGCGGCAATTAGTGCGGCTAACAGGATACTTTCAGCGGAGGATCTTCCTGAAGAGTTGTTACGGGAGGTGCATTTTACCAAGGGGAAAGCTTATATGGCTTCCGGACAGTATGAGCAGGCGATGAATGAATTCAGGGTTGTTGCAGTGGAAGTTACCAGCAGTGAGGGTGCAGAATCGAAATACAGGTTAGCCGAGCTCTACTTTCTGCAGGGCAATAATGAACAGTCTGAAAAGCAGATATATGAGTTCGTGGCAATGAATACGCCTCATCAATACTGGATGGCCATGGCCTTTATACTGCTGGCAGATATCTATCATGATATTGGCGATGATTTCCAGGCGAGGCACACCCTTCAAAGCATTCTTGACAATTATGACATTACAGATGACGGAATTTTGTCAGATGCACGGAAAAGGCTTGTCGCAATCGAACAGCGCGAGGAGATTGTTCCCGAACGGGAGGCTGATACCATTGAGATCAGATTGCAAAACCAGTAATACAGAAAATTAATATTCTTTCTAAAATGAGCGATCCAATGAACATGTCAGTTTTCAGGGTACATTTGCAGGCAGCGGTTTTATCAGTGATTGCACTTATTCCCGGGGTACTCAATGCCCAGGAAAGGATAGACCGGGAAGTAGTGGTTGTAAGGCCGTTTGAACCTGCCGTTACCGAGGCAGCCAAGATCAATATCCTGCCGTCCCTGACAGACACACTTAGCGTTAAACCTGTATTCAGCTACTCCATACTGCCCACTCCACTGGCTTCCGGCTTTGATGTAGAGCCTATTACCCCGGCCAGGATGTCGGCCGAACCAGTTTCAAAGCTTTATGGCAGCTATCTGAGCCTTGGTTTCGGGAATTACTCAACACCTTACGGGGAGCTGAGTATAAATAATCTCCGCAACAACAAATTCAGCGGCGGGCTATACCTCAAACACCTCTCTTCCCAGGGAAGGCTGAAACTTGATAATGATGAAAAGGCTAATTCTCAATTTGCTGATAATGAAATGCTGTTTTACGGCAAAAGGATGGGACGAAGAAGTGTTATATCCGGCGAAGCCGGCCTTAACTCCAACAGGTTCAACTATTACGGATATGATACCCGGGTTGACACACTGCTGACCGAGGAGGACATAAGTCAGCAATTTCTTGCGGCTAATGGCGGTATCAGGTTTAAATCGACCCACATAGATTCAAATCACCTAAACTATGACATCTCTTTTGATTACTTGTATTTTCAGGACCGGCTCAATGTACAGGAGCACGGGTTATCCTTCAGGTCATCCTTTGACAGGTTCGTCCGCAGCCAGATTATAGGTGCCGAACTTGTGGCAGATTATTATAACAATACGTTTTTTACCGACACCTCCAACCTGATTCTCCGTTTCAGTCCGTGGTTCAACAAGGCTGACGACGAATGGGAGGTTTTTGCCGGGTTTCATTCATATTATGACCAACTTGGCGAAGAATCCAGATTTTATTTTCATCCAAGGGCCAGCCTTCAGTTCAGTATAATTCGCAATTATGTAATTCCTTATGTAGGCATAGACGGTAATCTGAATATCAACAACTACAGCCGTACCGCCTACGATAATCCTTTCATTGTTCCCGGCCTGTTTGTGCGGAATTCAAATACAAATATGGATATCCATACAGGGGTCAAGGGTAATTTTACCAGGGATATATCCTTCAATTTCAGGGTTTCATATGTAGTACAGGATGATAAACACTTCTTTATAAATGACAGCACCGGCATTATCGGGAACCAGTTTTCTGTAGTATATGATGATGTTGAAATACTGACCTATTCAGGCGAGATCGGGGCAGACATATCTGAAAGGATTAATTTAATGGCAAGGTTTAACTACAGGAACTTTGCGATGAAACTCCAGGAACAACCCTGGCATATACCTTCACTGGACATGAAGCTGTCGGCCGGCTATAATTTAAGAGACAAAATACTTCTTAATGCCGATGTTTTCTACATAGGCAGGCGGTATGCAAAACCTTTCGGGATGGATGAAGAGGCAGTTGAACTTCCCGGAATTACTGATTTTAACCTCAGGTTTGAATACAGGTACAGCAGGATACTATCGGGATTTCTTCGTCTGAATAATATTGCGAATGTCAGGTACTACAAATGGAATAATTATCCTGTACAGGGTTTTACCTTGAAAGCAGGGTTTACTTACTCTATGTAATACTCAGCTTACCATAGCTTTAGGATGTTTGTTATTTGTTGAAAAGTCAGCCTTTCAGGTGGTCAGTTTTCAGGGAATCTTTGCTTGATTTTTGTTATATTTGTTGGATTTAAAAAACAGTGAATGATTTTTTAAAATTCATTTATATAGAGCGTGTTGTAATTAACTATTTTAATAAATTTCTATGGAGATCAATCCTGAAGAATTGAAAAAAGGCTTGTACCTGGCTGACAGCATACAGGTGCTGGAGGGACTTGAGGCGGTCAGGAAAAGACCTGCGATGTATATTGGCGATGTTAGTATCAAGGGGCTGCACCACCTGGTATATGAGGTGATTGACAACTCCATTGATGAAGCAATGGTGGGCTACTGTAATAATATTGATCTGGTTATTAACGAGGATGGCTCAATAACAGTGAGTGACAATGGCCGGGGGATCCCGGTCGACTATCATGAAAAAGAGAAAAAGTCCGCTCTTGAAGTTGTTATGACAGTGTTACATGCAGGCGGAAAATTTGACAAGGAATCTTATAAGGTTTCAGGGGGTCTTCACGGAGTTGGTGTTTCATGTGTCAATGCCTTGTCGGTGAAGCTTATTGCCGAGGTCCACCGTGAAGGCAAGGTTTATATGCAGGAGTATTCAGCAGGAAGGCCTCTTTACCAGGTAAAGGAGATTGGAACTTCTGACAGAACCGGCACAATTGTTACATTTTACCCTGATCCGTCGATCTTTTCGACAACGGACTTTCATTATGATATTCTCTCATCCCGTCTGCGTGAACTTGCATTTCTCAATAAGGGTATAAGGCTGAGCATAACCGACAAAAGAGATGTTGAAGAGAATGGTAACGGGGTCAATGACACTTCGGGCAAATACAGGCATGAATCGTATTACTCTGAAGAGGGACTAAAGGAATTTGTCGGTTTTCTTGACCTTACAAGGGACAGTATTATTGATAATATCATCTATATCGAGACGGAGAAAAATGACATCCCGGTCGAGATAGCACTGCAGTATAACACTTCTTTCTCTGAGAATGTCCATTCGTATGTAAATAACATCAACACTATCGAAGGCGGTACGCATCTTGCGGGTTTCAGAAGGGGGCTGACCCGTACCCTGAAGAATTATGCAGAAAAATCCGGGATGCTTAGCAAGCTCAAGTTCGATATAAGCGGCGATGATTTCCGGGAAGGTCTCACGGCTATTGTTTCCATAAAAGTGCAGGAGCCCCAGTTTGAGGGACAGACCAAAACCAAGCTTGGCAACTCCGAAGTAATGGGTGCTGTCGACCAGGCAGTAAGCTCGGCACTTAGCAATTATCTTGAGGAGAACCCGAAGGATGCCAAAAGTATCGTACAGAAGGTTGTTCTTGCTGCAACAGCGCGTCATGCTGCAAGAAAAGCACGGGAACTTGTTCAGAGGAAAAATGTACTGAGCGGGTCGGGATTACCGGGAAAGCTGGCTGACTGTTCTGAGCGTGATCCCGGTATATGTGAGATATTCCTTGTTGAGGGTGATTCAGCTGGTGGCACTGCAAAGCAGGGAAGGGACCGTGCGTTCCAGGCCATACTGCCCCTGCGCGGAAAGATTCTGAATGTGGAGAAAGCAATGCCTCATAAGATATTCGACAACGAAGAGATCAAGAATATATTTACCGCCCTGGGAGTTACAATAGGGACTGACGAGGACTCTAAGGAACTTAACCTTGAAAAGCTGAGGTATTTCAAGGTTGTAATAATGACTGATGCCGATGTTGACGGCAGTCATATATCAACCCTGATCATGACATTCTTTTTCAGGCACATGCTGGAGCTGATCAAGAATGGGCACCTCTATATTGCCACCCCACCCCTTTACCTTATTAAAAGGGGTAAACATGAAAGATACTGCTGGTCGGAGGACGAGCGTAAAATAGCTGTGGATGAGCTTGGTCAGGGTTCGGAGAGCGGCATTCATATTCAGCGTTACAAGGGGCTCGGCGAGATGAATGCCGAGCAGCTCTGGGAAACAACCATGAACCCGGAGACAAGGAAGCTCAGGCAGGTGACTATTGAAAATGCCGCTGAGGCAGATCATATATTTGCAATGCTGATGGGAGATGAGGTTCCTCCAAGAAGGGAGTTCATTGAACGGCACGCCAAATATGCCAATATAGATATATAGGCCGCTACCTGACATTATCAGCCTGCCAGTCCGCCAGCATGTTCATGTTCATTGGAGTAACTGGACCCGATACTGATCGCTGACTAAGTTACGGTATCAACGCCTCCCTGAATAACGCAATCTGACCTTGCCACTATTTGGGAATATATTATTTTTGTATTATGGTTGGACGCTTAGCAACACTACTTTTATTCTTCTGTTTTTGCAGTCCCTTCAGGGTCGTTTTTGCTGAAGGGAGTGATAGTGTGCCTTATTCAGCTGAATTGCTGAGCCGTTATATCAGACATGCATCAGTTACCGGTCATGAGAGGATGGCAGGTCTTTTCTTTTCGACAGTTGCCCGGCAGATGGGCTTCCATGTGGAGATACTAACCGATGAACCTGCCAGTTTTAATTTTACAGCATCATTATATCCGCTCTCTTCAGGCAAGCCCAACATCGTTCTGCTGAATCACATTGATGTTGTCCCTGCCGGGGGAAATGGAGAGTATACCTATCCGCCATTTTCCGGCACCATTTCCGGTGGTAAGGTATGGGGACGAGGTGCAATAGACAACAAGGGAATGGCAGTTATGCAGCTAATGGCAATGAAGGATTACCTGGATGTTGCATCTGCTTCTGAACTGCCTTTCAATGTCACAATGCTTTCAGTTTCAGGTGAAGAAACGGGTGGGCATACCGGGGCCATGATCATTGTTGAAGATTTTATGGATATTTTAAATCCCGCAGTTGTATACGGCGAGGGTGGATCGGGTGTGCCCGGTGTTCTGGTTAGGGAACCGGACAGGAAACTTTTCGGGATTTCAACAGCCTTTAAGCGAAGTCTCTGGATTGAACTTAAACTTACGATGACAACGAGCGGACATGGTTCGGTGCCGCCTTCCAGTTATGTTGTACAGGATAAGATTCAGGCACTTAACCGTCTTGCAGAAAGAAACAGGAGGATAATATTTTCAGAGTCAACCCGTAATATGTTTTATGAACTGGGCCGGGTGGAGGGAGGCTTGCGCGGACTGGCACTGAGGAACCTCAGGTTGTTCAGGCCTTTCGTTGTACCTGCAATGAAAAGGGAGGAGATGGTATATGCTCTGATATCTAACACCATAACGATAACCGCTATTAATACTCCGAAGGGTCCTCCCAATCAGATACCGCAGGAGATAACAGCAATTCTGGACTGCAGGCTGCTGCCTGAAACTGATGTTGATGAATTCCTTGACAAGATCCGAAGATCGCTTGACAACAGCAAGGTAGAGCTGACTGTAATCAGGGAGGGTATACATGCTCCGCCGACCCCGGTAGACGAGTACTATGAATACATGAAGGAGGCGCTTCTCAGGGTTTTTCCCGGATCGGGTGTTATCCCCATACTCGCTCCTGCATCGAACGACAACAATTATTTCAGGGCCCTGGGTATACCTACATATGGCATATTACCCGTATTTTTACCTGTGCACCTGCTTGAAACAATTCACAACGTTGATGAGCGGCTGCCTTTTAAGGCACTCGAAGAAGGAACCGGGGTTTACCGGGAATTGATTGGAGTGCTTATTGAATCCGGATACGGAGAAAGCGATAATTGAAGTTTAACTGCAAAAACAGGTAAATGAGCTTTTTGAATTTTTCAGCCAGGATGGCTGCCAGATTATACAGTAATCGGATAAATTCATGGAAAAGCCGGGCAGTTGAAATGCAGGATCGGGTTTTCAGGCAGCTCCTGCGTAAGGGCAGGGATACCGGTTTTGGCCGCGATCATTCTTTCTCTTCAGTAAGAACATACGAACAGTTCGCTAATATGGTGCCGGTAAGGGACTATGAGGGGCTCAGGTCATATATAGGAAGGGTAAGGCTGGGACACCGGAGCGTTTTGTGGCCAGGCCGCCCCATCTATTTTGCAATGACATCGGGTACCACTTCCGGGGGTAAATATATACCGATCACCCGCGATTCAATTCCCAATCACATAGGCTCTACAAGGCTTGCCCTGTTGAACTATATACGGAAGACCGGCAACGCGGGGTTTGTAGACGGAAACTACATATTCCTTTCAGGCAGCCCCCTGCTGAAAGATGAGAACGGTATTCCTTCAGGACGGCTTTCAGGAATAGTAAATCATCATGTTCCGTCATACCTTAGGCGCAACCAGTTGCCCTCATGGGAGGTTAATTGTATAGAGGACTGGGAGAGGAAGCTGGATGCTATAGTTGATCAGACAGTTGACAGGAACATGACACTGATAAGCGGCATCCCTCCCTGGGTGGAAATGTATTTTGAGAAGCTTATCCGGCAGAGCGGCAAAGCTTCAATAAAGGAGGTATTCCCTGAGTTCTCGCTATTTATTTACGGTGGTGTGAATTTTGAACCTTACGAGGGAAAATTCCGAAAACTCATCGGTGGCGATCATGTTGATTCCCTGGAGACATTTCCTGCCTCAGAAGGGTTCATGGCTTTTCAGGATGAGTTTCCTTCAGAGGGACTGATACTAATTCCCGATGCCGGGATTTTTTACGAGTTTATACCACTGGACAAATTCCACGACGATAAACCCGGGCGCATACCGCTTGAAGGGGTTGAAACAGGTGTTAACTATGTTATGATACTCAATACAAATGCCGGTATGTGGGGTTATAATATAGGCGATACGGTCAGGTTTGTTTCGAAAGATCCTTACAGAATTCTCGTTACAGGAAGGGTGAGCCAGTTTACTTCAGCATTTGGTGAGCATGTTATTGCCGAGGAGGCCGACTCAGCTATTGTTGAGACGTGCAAAAAGACCGGTGCAAGAATATCAGAATTCACTGTTGCGCCGTTGTTTGATTACCAGGGAGGCAAACCCTGCCACGAGTGGTTTATTGAGTTTGAGAAACTGCCTTCTGACATGGATGCGTTTGCCGGCGAACTGGACCGCCAGATGAGGAGAAGGAACAGTTATTACGATGACCTGGTTAAGGGGAACATTATTCAGTCGCTCGTTGTCAGGATTGTGCCTGAAAATGGTTTTGCAAAATATATGAACTCAATAGGCAAGCTGGGCGGACAAAACAAGGTGCCCCGGCTGAGAAACGACCGGGAGATAGCAGATATACTGAGAACATACATTTAGGCGGTTATTTCTTTTCAGGTTCTTTTGAGTATCCAGAGTCCGGTTGTTTCATTTTCCCTGATACGGTTTATCCAGGATCTTGATCTTTTGCGGGATCTTTCCGGAACTTTTCCGGTGATTACATCCGCAAGAGAGAAATGATTGCTGGCAGATACAGCAGTTTCGACCGGGTTTTTTCCCGTTAAGCCGGCAATGATTGCATAGTCAGAAAAAACAACTGCAATAATTCCGCCGGAATCAATGTTTTCTGCCGCATCAGCAAGGAATTCCTCAAAAAAACCCTCTTCGTAATAAATACCCTTGTCTATTATATTGCTCGATGATCCCGGTATCCAGGGCGGATTAAAAAGGGTTAAACCAGGGCCTTTACCCAGACCCCGGTTCTTTTTGCCAAAGAAAGAGGCCTGTTCGGCAGTTAACCTGCTCCTGAGTCCCATGCGCCCTGCATCAGTTATGGTACTGAATATTGCATTGGGATTTATGTCGGTGGCATGGACCGATTTGGCGCCATGTTTGAGGGCCATAAAACCCATTATTCCGCATCCGGTACCAATATCTTTTACATGCCTGAACAACTTCATGCTTCTATTCATCCAGTTGTCCAGCAACATAAGATGTGCCGTACGTACGGGAAAATAGGCGCCGTAGAATGGATGTAACCTGTGGTCAAGTACCGGGTATTTTACCCCGTTCATAAACCATTGCCGTGCGCCGTTCATGCCGAGCAGGTCGGGAAGTGAGATCAGGAACTCATTTATATCAGGATAAAAATCCTTAAGCCATGGATTTGACGGTGCTTTGTCCATGTCCGGCTTGTGATCCCTGACCCTGATCATTATATGGCCTGCCCTTTCTGCCAGCTTCTTCCTGTTAAGCCTGGAAGATGAGTGATCATTGACCGGGTATTCGTGGGAGGTATGTTTTCTGAGCCAGGAGTAAAAAGCCAGTGCTGTTGCAAAACTGCCTTGAATTATTTTGTATTCTCCTGCTTCTATATCCCTGAGGGCCCGGCCGTATTTCATACCCGCCCTGAACGGGGCTGTTCCTTCAGTGTCTGATCTTATTTCCGGCCTGACAATATCCGGAGGAATTTGAATTCTTTGCTGCACAGGGTCATGGTTCATAAAACAGAGTGGGTTGATATTTAATTGAAGAAGGCATGGTTTATGTTATTTGCCCTATATTCATTACTTTTATATTGTTCATTTATCAGACGGCTGCCGGGTCCGGAATTTCTGAGCAAATATCCCGGCCGGGATGCAAATTTACGAACTCCGGTGTTAATCAAAAAACTGAAACTATGAGAAAGCTTATTCCGGTTATTATTGTCCTGTTTTTTCAGTTTGAGGCTGCTCCTGGGCAGATACTGCGCCAGATCATCGATGCCGGCAGGGACAGGGTAGTGGATGCCCTGAAGGATGAGGCTGTAAATCAGCTGAGAAAGTCTTATGAAGAGTACGATCAGACAGAATTTAACTATGCAGTTTCATTCAGTGACAATTCAGGGATGTTCGAGTCACAGGAAAGATACCGCAAACTCCAGAGAGTGCTGCTTTTTGTGCTGACGCCCGAAAGTTATGCGGACAGGTCTCCGGCTGAAAAGGCAGAGGATCTTAACCAGGCGGGTGAGATGTTCTATGCTTCCGGGCGGTTCAGGTCTGCTGAACTTTCGTTTAACAGTGCTTTGGAGATTTACAGGTTTAACAATATGTACCCCTCAAAGGAGGCTGCAAGTGTCATAAGTAACCTTGGATTGCTGCACCATGCAACCGGCAGATACAGCAGCGCCGAGAACCTCACAATTGAAGCCATGGAGATGCGGGCCCGAGCTGTGGCCGATGAGAGCACGCTTGGAGCATCCTACAACAATCTTGCAGTGCTGTACAAGGATATGGGGAGATATACCGAGGCCCATGATTATTATGAGAAAGCAGTTGAGAACATATACAGGTACCAGGGAGGTAACTCTGTGCCCTACTCAATTGCACTGAATAACCAGGCGATTTTTTACCAGGTTACAGGACGGTATAATGAAGCTGAAGAATTGCTTAATAGTGCTGTGGAGATAGCTTCCGGCCAGCTTGGTGAAAGATCGGCAAATTTTTTGAGAATGAAGGTTAACCTGGCATTGTTGTACCAGCTTCTGGAGGAGTATGATGAGGCGGAAAAAATCTATCTTGATGCTCTGGCTGCAAAGCGCAGACGCCTGGGTGCCGGGCACCCCGACTATGCAGTTATGCTCAGGAACATTGCGTCACTCTACATGGTTACCGGAGAAATGGACAAGGTTGAGGAGAATTTAACCAGTGCACTGGATATTTACAGACGGAGACTGGGCCGGGATAATCCCCACTATGCTGCCACCGCCTCGGAGCTCGGTGGTTTCTATCTCCTGGCCGGGAATACCGGAGCGGCATTGCCTCTGCTTCAGGAAGCGCTGGAGATTGAAAAGGAATCACTGGATGATCATCATCCAAATCATATCAGCACAATTGAGCGGATGGCCGTTCTGAGATGGCAGGAAGGTGATTATCAGGATGCATATGAGTGGTATACCAGGGTACTTGATCGCCACCTGCATCAGATTGACAGACATTTCCCCGCCATGAGCGATACGGAGAAGGCAAGGTTCTGGGCAAGGATACAGCCGCGTTTCATCAGGTTCAATTCATTCTCAGTTGATGCGAAAGATCACATTGACGGGATAACAGGCGACATGTATGATTACCATATTGCTGTAAAGGCTCTTTTGCTGAACGCCACCACAAGGGTGAGGAACCAGATCTTAAGCAGCGGCGACAACGAACTGGTAGGCAGATTCCAGGAGTGGCTTGATATCAGGGAGTACCTTGCATACCTGTATACCATGCCAAGGGAAGATCTGGCAGAGGATAACATAAATATTGATTCACTTGAGAATGCGGCAAACAGAATGGAGAGGGAGCTGTCAAGAATGTCCGATGCGTTTGAGGAGGGGTACTCGGTCCAAAGGGTTTCATACAGGGACATAGCCGATGCACTGTATGATGATGAGGCTGCCATGGAGATCATCCGTTTCAGGAGATATAATTACCTCAGGCCCGATACACTTGTATATTACGCATCGCTGGTGGTTGACCGGAATATGGATCAGCCCTCAGTTACTGTATTCAGGAACGGCAATGAGATGGAAACATTATATGCTGCCGAATACAGAAGGATTATGGAGCGGGCCCTGGAAGATAATGAACTTGGCAGGATATACTGGGGAGAGTTATCATCGGTCACCGCTGATTATTCTGATATTTTCATATCGCTCGACGGTGTTTTCAACCAGATCAACCTGCTAACCCTTACAGATGTTGATGGAAGTTACCTGATAAGGAAAAAGAGGATGTTCTATGTACCGAACACAAGGGTACTTGCAGAACAGCCGAGGCAGGAAACGGATGCTTTCCAGGGTGAGGGATCAGCCGTGCTTGTCGGTGATCCCAATTATTCGCTTGGAGTGGACTGGGACCTTGTAACCACTATGCCCCTGCCTGAACTGCCTGGGACAAGGGAAGAGGTTGAGATCATTGACAGGCTTTTCAGTAGTGCGGGATGGAGTACCTCGGTTTATCTTGACGACATGGCAACTGAAACAAATATAAGGAGGGTTCGGAGCCCCGATATCCTGCACGTAGCTACTCACGGGTTTTTCCTTGATGATGTTGATGCAGGATCCGGTGAAACGGTACTTGGGATTGAACCGGAAAAGGCTGTTGAGAATCCCCTGTTGCGGAGCGGACTGATGCTGGCCGGGGCGGACAATACTATACAGCAGATAGGTACCGTTAATATTGCTGATGGTGATGACGGTATACTGAATGCTTATGAGGCGATGCTGCTTGACCTCTCTTCGACCCGGCTGGTTGTTCTGAGTGCATGTGAAACCGGTCTGGGGGAGGTGATCAACGGTGAGGGTGTTTACGGACTTCAGCGGGCGTTCCAGGTGGCCGGGTCGGGGACTGTCATATTGAGCCTGTGGCAGGTGAGCGATGAGGTAACCCAGATGCTGATGTCGGAGTTTTACAGGAAATGGCTTGAAAAAGGTGATAAAAGCATTGCCTTCAGGGATGCTCAGCTAAAAGTAATGGAGAGTTACAGCTCACCCTTCTATTGGGGAGCTTTCGTGATGATCGGTAACAGGGCTCCCGCCAGGTAATCATAAATCGGCGGTTTTACCTAAAGACCATCTGCCGGTTGGTTTAAACAGTATGATTAATTTTTATTTTCACACGCAATGAGAGAATTCTGGGAGGAAAGGTACAAAAACAGGGATTATGTTTACGGAGACAAACCAAATGTCTTTTTCAAGACCTTCATCGATGGGGTGGAACCCGGCAGAATACTGCTGCCGGCTGAGGGTGAGGGCCGTAATGCCGTTTATGCAGCCAATAAGGGCTGGGATGTTAATGCATTTGATTTCAGCCTTAATGCGAGGAATAAGGCTCTTGAGCTTGCCAGGAGGGAGGGGGTGAGCATTGAGTACCTTGTTGCAGATATTGAGTTTCACGAGCTTGGTGAGGAGATGTATGATGCAATAGCGCTTATACATGTACATTTCATGGCCGGAAACAGATCATACATTCATAAGAAGCTTGTAAACTCACTAAAGAAAGGGGGGTTCTTCATACTGGAGGCTTTCTCCAGGGGGCAGCTTAAGTATGACAGCGGGGGGCCGGCTGACAAATCGATGCTGTATGATATCGGCGAGCTGAAGGAGGATTTCAGTGATCTTGAAATTGAGACCTTATACAAGCAGGAGGTTAATCTGGATGAGGGTTTGTGCCACAGGGGGGCTGCCAGCGTAATAAGGCTGGTGGCATGTAAAAAATGAAGTTACTTCGGGGTGTTACAAGGAAGGGAGATGACCGGTATCGGTCCTGCCGTCGAACACCTGTTTTGCGGGACCTGTAAGCCATATATCAGTAAAACTTAACCGATCTTTCCGTCTGAAGCTGACTTCAAGAGAACCTCCGGGGGAGCGGACTTCCACGGTATGGTCAGGCAGGTCACTGTCAAGCCTTGAACAGATGGCAGCTGCAACCGATCCGGTCCCGCAGGAGAGTGTCTCATTCTCAACACCTCTTTCATAGGTCCTGACCCGGATTGCATTGTTATCGTACCCGACAAAATTTACATTGATGCCCCGTTCGCCAAAATTTCCGCTGTAACGTATTTTTCTGCCCTCAGCAACAACATCACAATTATCTGGATCGGCCACAAAAACCACATAGTGTGGCGAACCTGTGTTCAGAACAAATGCATTGCCCACCTTTTCAATTCCGGAAACATCCTGCATCCTCAGGTGCACGAGCTCATTCTCGCCGATCCTCGCATGGTGGGGGCCGTCAATTCCGGAGAAATGTGCATCCTGTCCTGTAAGACCAAGCCTGTTTGCAAAATGCACAAGGCAGCGTCCGCCGTTTCCGCACATTGTTGCTTCCCTGCCGTCTGAATTAAAATACCTCATGTGGAAATCATAATCTTCGCGGACTTCCAGCAGAATGAGTCCGTCTCCTCCAATCCCGAAGTACCTGTTACACAATCTACTGATTAATACCTCATCCTCTGTGGGAAATCTGCCTGAACGGTTGTCAATAATAATGAAATCATTTCCGTTGCCGTGATATTTACTGAATTTGAGCTCCATGAGATCCGGTTTGTCAGCGATTTTAAATTTTTTTAACCCGACGAGTTGGCATGTTGCCGGTATCAGGCACTATTTTTGCATAAATTATATGCAAAGTTACCTTAAAAAAGGCCACAGCCAATATTTACAGATTGAGGCGGGCTGATTTTAAAACAAAAATGGTAATTGAGAGTTTATTAATCAGTGACTATTTTAATTTTTAATTAAAAACAAAATACCGGAGTTATGAAGATCAAAAGCATTATAATAAACATATTTATAGCAGTGATAGCGGCCCTGGTCGCAGTAATAGCGTATGCAAAAATTGCCGGACCGGTAACTGAAGTGATTACCTACAGGGAAGACCGGCCCACATGGTTTACAAATCTCCCTGATGATTTTGAGGCCGATAAGTTTGACTTCACCTATGCCGCCGAGAAAACGGTTCACGGCGTGGTACATGTGAAAGTGACATCAATGAGGCGCCAGCCGCAGTTTCAGCAGCGCAGGCAGGATCCTTTACACGAATGGTTCTTCGGTCCCCGCCAGGAGCGTGAACCGGAGCCTGTAACAGGTTTCGGCTCGGGTGTGATCATATCTGAGGATGGTTATATTGTGACCAATTACCATGTGATTGAAAATGCGACGGCGGTTGAGGTCGTACTTAATGACCGCCGCAGTTACGAAGCATCGATAGTAGGCAGTGATCCTAACTCAGATATTGCCCTGCTGAAGGTTGAAGCCGAAGGGCTCCGTTATATAGAATTCGGCGATTCAGATGACCTTCGCCTCGGTCAGTGGGTGCTGGCGGTAGGAAACCCGATGAACCTTACCTCAACAGTGACAGCTGGCATAGTCAGTGCCAGGGGACGAACCGTTGGCATATTCAGTAACCGTGATATGCCAATAGAATCGTTCATACAGACAGATGCTGCCGTAAACAGGGGTAACAGTGGTGGTGCGCTGGTAAACCTCAGGGGCGAGCTGGTAGGTATCCCTACGCTCATCATGTCGCCAACGGGGGCGTTTGCCGGTAACTCTTTCGCCGTACCTGTAAGCATAGTGAAAAAGGTGGTGGACGATATCATTGAGTTTGGTGAAGTGCAGAGGGCCGTGCTGGGTATCAGAATGCAGGAACTTAGTTCCGATCTGGCCCGGGAGAAGGGTATAGACAGGCTTGAAGGGGTGTATGTAGACTCAATTCTGGTTAATAGTGCGGCAGAGGAAGCGGGACTGAAAGAGGGCGATGTAATATTGAGAATTGACAATGTCACTGTAAACAGTCCCTCCGAACTGCAGGAGCAGGTGGCGCGCTACCGCCCGAATGATAAAATAAATATTTTGGTAAATCGTAACAACAGAACGCAACAAATCACCGCCACTCTACGTAATCTAGAGGGCCATACGGAAATTGTGAGGCCGCAGGAGGCTTACCTGGGGGCAAGGTTCAGGGAGGTTCCCCGGGATATTAGGAGAGAGTTGAACATTCGCGGTGGTGTACAGATAACCGACCTCGGACCTGGTAAATTCATGGAGGCCGGTATGAGAGAAACCTTTATAATAACCTCCATAAACAACAGGCCGGTAAATTCGCCGGCCGACATCAGGGAAATACTGGATGGGCATACAGGAGGCGTTCTTGTTGAAGGTGTCTATCCGGATGGTACGGTTGCCTATTATGCATTGGGTCTTTAATACGGGAGGTATATTGCCGCCAGTTTAAAGTAAAAAGGCCTGCAATAGCAGGTCTTTTTTAGCGTTTATTCAGGAAAGCCCACTGATCAGGTTGAAAATATATATTAATTGCCTTAAATTTGCCATTATATTTTAAAAGGAGAGGATGAGACAGCTAAAGATCACAAAATCAATTACCAACAGGGAGAGTGCTTCGCTTGACAAGTATCTGCAGGAGATTGGCAGGGAAGAGCTTATCACTATTGAAGAGGAGGTTGATCTTGCCCAGAGGATCAGGCAGGGCGATAAAGAGGCCCTGGAAAAGCTTACAAGGGCAAACCTGCGCTTCGTGGTTTCTGTTGCAAAACAGTATCAGAATCAAGGACTTAGCCTTCCCGATCTTATAAACGAGGGGAACCTTGGATTGATAAAGGCTGCCGAGAAGTTTGATGAGACCCGCGGGTTCAAGTTCATCTCTTATGCCGTATGGTGGATAAGGCAGTCAATTCTGCAGGCTCTTGCCGAGCAGTCACGTATTGTCCGTCTTCCCCTCAACCAGGTGGGCTCCCTTAACAAAATCAACAAGGCATTTTCAAAATTCGAACAGGAGTTTGAACGCACACCATCACCGGAAGAGCTTGCAGAAATTCTCGAGCTGCCAAAGGAGAAGGTTAGCGATACCCTAAGGGTGTCGGGCAGGCACCTGTCGGTTGATGCGCCCTTTGCCGACGGAGAGGAGAACTCCCTTCTCGACGTGCTGATAAACAATGATTCGCCTAATGCCGACAGGGCGTTGCTGAATGAATCACTTGGCAAGGAGATAGAACGTTCGCTGGCCACACTTACCGAAAGGGAAAGAGATATCGTAAGGTATTTCTTCGGTATCGGAGTACAGGACATGACACTTGAAGAGATAGGAGAAAGATTCGGACTTACCCGTGAGAGGGTCAGGCAGATCAAGGAGAAAGCTATCAGAAGGCTGCGCCATACCTCAAGAAGCAGGCTGCTGAAAAGCTATCTTGGCTGATTTTAATAAAAAAGAATTACATTCAGGGCGGAATTTATTCCGCCTTTTTTGCTTTTTCCTTCCGGGGAAGTGAACGTAAAACTTTCTTCACCACTATTACTGCAGTCAAACCTGTTTTTTCCCAGTGAGATTACTTTCATTGCGTCAGGCACAACTTTAGTACACCTGGCTGGAACTTTCCGAGCGAATCCCCGGACAACGGAGATAGGTTCACCTGTGAATTATAACCTGGTAAAAAGATATGCTGTCTGGTTAAAGTTGGTCAAGGTTGTCTCCTTCAACCTCAACCGGCACCATTTTGAAGGGTATTTTCAGGATTGATGCGTAATCCTCGCCGGATTCCAGCATTTCAAAATCATCCTTTTCATAATACCAGTGTATCAGCACAGGGTTACCCTTGTTGTGGTATGCCTCAAGTTTCTTGAATATTCCAAACAGGTACCTGGATGTACTGGTATTGAAATACTCAAGGTTCACATGCAGGTCAGTTGTGTCTTTCCGTTCTGCCTCAACATACTGTTCCATCCATTTGAGTATGGGTTCGTAGAAGCTGATTGTGTCTTCGGGAATTGACCGGCCCTCAAATTTCAACTGCCTGCTGCCGGGATCAAGGCTTATATATGGCGTCTTCTTTTCGCCCTGGATGATTAGTTTTTCCATACTATATGTATATAATCCACCACCGTCGCCCGTCCTTGCATAGCGGGGCGATTTCACTACTAAACTACAAATTAATTTTTATATAAAAAACTTTTAAATAAAAATGAGCAGTGGGTCGCTGATTATCAGGGTTTTTTATTTCCGATCAGTTTTTCAAGCTCATACAGTTCATCCCTGTATCTTGCAGCAGTAAGGAAGTCAAGCTCTTCAGCGGCTTTCTCCATGGCGCTGCGTGTCCTGGCAATTGCTTTCTGAAGTTCTTCTGAGTTCATGTAGCGGACTACCGGGTCGGCTGCAATATCAAATTTTTCGGGATCGGTATACTTCCCCGCCTTTTTCAGCGATGTTCTGCTTGATTTTACAATCTGCGCGGGGGTAATATTATTATCCCTGTTGTATGCCAGCTGCTTTTCCCTTCGCCGTGCGGTCTCTTCGATGCTCTGTTTCATCGACCGGGTAATGGTGTCTGCATACATGATCACTTTCCCGTTGATGTTCCTTGCAGCTCTTCCGGCCGTCTGCGTTAGCGATCTTGCTGACCTGAGAAAACCTTCCTTGTCCGCATCCAAAATAGCCACCAGTGATACTTCGGGCAGGTCGAGACCCTCCCTGAGGAGGTTTACCCCGATCAGAACGTCAAAGTTCCCCTCTCTCAGTCCTTCCATTATCTCGACCCTCTCAAGCGTATCGATATCTGAGTGTATATACCTGCAGCTTATGTTCATATTGGACAGGTACCTGGTAAGTTCTTCGGCCATACGCTTTGTAAGTGTTGTTACCAGTACCCTTTCATTTTTCGCTGCCCTGCTGTTAATCTCTCCCATCAGGTGGTCGATCTGATCAGGGGTGGGATGCACCTCCACATCAGGTTCCGGAAGTCCGGTCGGCCTGATCACCTGTTCAACAATTATGCCTTCGCTCTTCTCAAGTTCATAGTCACCGGGAGTCGCGCTGACAAAGATAATCTGGCCTGTTACCTGCTCGAACTCCTCGAATTTTAGCGGCCTGTTATCTATTGCTGCCGGTAACCGGAAACCGAAATCCACAAGGTTTTTCTTCCTTGAGTAATCTCCGCCGTGCATTGCCCGTATCTGTGGCAGTGTGACGTGACTTTCGTCCACTATGGTGATGAAGTCTTCCGGAAAATAATCAAGCAGGCAGAAGGGCCTGGTACCGGCTGCCCTGCCGTCAAAGTACCTTGAGTAGTTCTCTATGCCTGAACAATATCCCAGTTCCTTTATCATTTCAATATCATACTCAACCTTTTGTTTCAGTCTTTCCGCCTCAAGCTTCCTCCCCTGGTCCTCGAAGAAAATGACCTGCTCAACCATATCATCCTGGATATTCCTTATTGCCTGCTGCATCCTGTCGCGTGTCGTAACGAATATATTCGCCGGGTAAACAACTACACTCTCCTTCTGTTCACCATCCGATCCGGTAAGCGGATCAAGGATGCTGATCTCCTCTATTTCATCTCCCCAGAATATGATCCGGTATGCAAAGTCGGCATAGGCCGGAAAGACATCAACCGTGTCGCCCTTTACCCTGAATTTTCCATGGCTGAAATCATCTGCGGTTCTCGAATAGAGACTGTCCACCAGTCTGCGCAGCAACTGGTTGCGATTAATTACCTGCCCTTTTTCAAGCCTGATGGTGTTGCTGTGAAAATCATCCGGATTGCCAATTCCGTAAATACACGATACTGATGATACGACTATTACATCGCGTCTTCCCGAAAGCAGTGATGATGTGGTGCTGAGTCTCAGCTTTTCGATCTCGTCATTGATAGACAGGTCTTTCTCTATGTAGGTGTCTGTTACCGGAATGTAAGCCTCCGGCTGGTAATAGTCGTAGTAGGAGACGAAATATTCGACTGCATTATTTGGGAAGAACTCCCTGAATTCGGTATACAGCTGTGCTGCCAGGGTCTTGTTGTGGCTGAGTACCAGTGTTGGGCGCTGCACCTTTTCGATCACGTTGGCAACTGTGAAGGTTTTGCCCGAGCCGGTAACACCCAGCAGGGTCTGGCAGCGGGTACCGTTCATGATCTCTTTTGTAAGCTGTCTTATTGCTTCGGGCTGATCACCGGTAGGAACAAATCCTGATACGATCGAGAATTCCATAAAAAGTTTTGCATAAACGGGTGTAAAATTAATCGATTTTTTGCGCAAAGGAACTATAAATTATATATATTGCCATGCCGTGCTTTTCCCCGGAAGGGTAACAATAATATCAATGAATTAAGTAAAAAAACGGATATCATGGGAAATAAAAATATTAACAGATGCTGCTTTACAGCCGTGGGGTTTATGATCCTCGTATCTTTGATGTTTTCTGGCGGATGCGGACAGGCGGGCAGCCCAAATAATGAAGAGGTAATGAAGATAGAAAAAAGAATTTTCGGCCAAATGCCTGATGGAAGAGATGTACATATATTCAGGCTTGAGAACAGTAACGGCATGGTTGCCGAAATCACCAATTATGGCGCTATTGTAACATCGCTCGAGGTACCCGACAGGGAAGGAGGACTTTCTGATGTTGTTCTCGGCTTCGAAAGCCTCGATGAATACCTTGGCGAACACCCCTATTTCGGTGCTGTTGTGGGCAGGTATGCCAACAGGATCGCCGGTGCGCGGTTCGAACTTGACGGAGAAGAATACCGGCTTGCTGCCAATGATGGCAACAACCACCTGCATGGCGGAATACGGGGATTTGACAAAAGGGTGTGGGATTATGAGATCCTTGATGCGGAGGAGGGAGCCTCAAAACTTCTTCTTACCTATCTGAGTCCGGATGGTGAGGAAGGGTATCCCGGCAACCTGCAGGTAAGCGTGATTTGCGAGCTCAATGACAACAATGAGCTGAGATTTGAGTTCAGGGCAGAAACAGACAAGGCTACGCCGGTCAACCTTGCCCATCATGGCTATTTTAACCTTAACGGCGGTACCGGTAACGTGCTTGATCATGAACTGCAGATAAATGCCGGCCGGTATACCGGGGTCAACGATGAGCTTATACCCACCGGGAAGTTGCTTCCGGTTGACGGTGGTCCCATGGACTTCAGGGAGATGAAGCCGGTAGGACGGGATATTGACAAAGTGCCCGGGGGTTATGATCACAATTACGTTCTTGACGGTGATGAGGTAGTGCCTGTTAAGGCGGCTGTGCTTTATGATCCGGCAAGCGGGCGCCAGATGGAGGTGCATACAACGCAGCCCGGCGTGCAGCTTTATACCGGAAATTTCCTTGACGGTACCATAACCGGCAAGGAAGGGGTGGTTTATGACAAGTATTGGGGGTTGTGCCTGGAAACCCAGCATTTTCCCGATTCTCCAAATCAGCCTGCATTTCCGAACACGATTCTTCGCCCGGGCGAAGAATACAGGCACATTGCTGTATACAGATTCTCGGTAAGATAAGCTGGCAGCCATCATACCCTTACCGGCCGGGGCATTATCGGAGGTTTTCGGTTACCGGTAACCGCTCCCCGGAAAAATGCTTTCGTAACGCCGAGTAAATTAAGGTCAGTATGCTTTGGCAAAGATCACCCTCTGTGATGAAGGTTTGCCGGTAACCATGCATTTGCCGGGCTCCTTCGGGTTATCAAGAGGAATGCAGCGTATGGTAGATTTTGTTTCCTGGTTTATTCTCTCTTCTGTCTCCCTGGTGCCGTCCCAATGGGCCAGGATAAATCCGCCGGTTGTTTCAGTTATATGCCTGAACTCCTCATAGGTGTTGGCTTCAAAGGTATTGCGGGTCCGGAAATCAAGAGCTTTTTTGTGTATATTCTCCTGTATCTCATCAAGAAGCTCTTTTACTAGAATATCTATGCCTTCAACCGGGTATATCTTTTTCTCAAGAGTATCTCTTCTTGCAAGTTCAACTGTGTTGTTTTCAATGTCCCTTGGCCCAATGGCCAGTCTTACGGGAACACCCTTCAGTTCATAATCTGCAAATTTCCATCCCGGTTTTTGTGTATCACGGTCGTCGTATTTAACTGTAATCCCTGCATCAATAAGTCTTTTTCTGATTATTTCCACTTTTTCGCTGATCATCCCCAGGTCCTCGGTCTTTTTATAGATGGGCACTATAACTACCTGTATGGGAGCAAGTTTTGGTGGCAGCACCAGTCCCCTGTCATCCGAATGGGCCATTATCAAGGCTCCCATCAGCCTGGTTGAAACTCCCCATGAGGTGGCCCACACATGCTCAAGTTTACCCTCCTTGTTCAGGAAGGTCACATCAAAAGCTTTTGCAAAGTTTTGTCCGAGAAAATGGGAGGTACCCGACTGCAGTGCTTTGCCGTCCTGCATTAGTGCTTCTATTGAAAATGTTTCAACAGCCCCCGCAAACCTTTCATTCTCCGTTTTAGTGCCCTGGATAACCGGCATTGCCATCCAGTTTTTTGCAAATTTTGCGTAAATATCCAGGATCTTCATGGTCTCTTCCATCGCCTCAACCTTTGTGGCATGAGCGGTATGTCCCTCCTGCCATAAAAATTCGGTGGTTCTCAGAAAGAGCCTTGTCCTCATTTCCCATCTCACCACATTTGCCCACTGGTTAATAAGCAGGGGGAGGTCTCTGTAGGACTGTATCCAGTTTTTATATGTGTTCCATATAATGGTCTCCGAGGTAGGCCTTATTATAAGCTCTTCCTCCAGCCTGGCTGTTTCATCAACTTCAATGCCCTTTCCCGAAGGAGAGTTTTTTAGCCTGTAATGGGTCACGACTGCACATTCCTTGGCAAAGCCTTCAACATGATCGGCCTCCCTGCTCAAAAATGATTTGGGTATAAAGAGCGGGAAATAGGCATTGGAATGTCCCGTATCCTTGAACATCTTATCCAGAACGGACTGCATTTTCTCCCATATCGCATACCCGTATGGTTTTATCACCATACATCCCCTTACTGCCGAATTTTCTGCCAGTCCGGCCTTGATAACCAAATCATTGTACCATTGAGCATAATCTTCTTTCCTGCTGGATAAAACTTTAGCCATAATTGATATTTGGTATGGAATTTGTTAAAAATAGTTAAGTATAAAGTGACGCAATTTAAATATTTTTCTGCACATTAATCCGGCAAAAAGATCATGAAAGCAAATTTTTGGTTCAACGGCAAAAGCGCTGTAAACATTATTCTTGCTTTAGCTCTTGTTGCAGGGGCATGTACGGCCGGTACTTCAATTTCCGCCGGCGATGATGGCAACCTTACAGGGACTGACTACGGCCCGGATCCTGCTGCAGGAACAGTGAATAATGAAATCTCCCGGGCTGACGGGGAAAAAGATGTGTTCATTCCGGTCAGGGGCGAACGTTACGCTTTTCATGAATACAACGTGACACCATTTGATACGGTATGGTTTGATGAGTATTTTGTCGTGGGAAGAGATACGGTTTTATATGAGGAGCGTTATCAACCGGACTACAAATATGCATACCAGGAGTATAATGTAAGCCCTAATGATACAATATGGTTTGATGATTACTTTATTGTGGGCGGTGATACCCTGGTTTACCACCGGCTATACAGTAATGACCCTGAATTTGTCACCGCCATAGGTTTTTACTTTGGCATACCCTATTTCAGCTTTTTTATTCCGGTTTATCCGTTTGGATCGATCGAACAGTTAATTGAAGATTACAAACAGCTCGGAGAGGAGTTTAAAATATACAATTATCAGTACTACATGCCTGATCCGCCTGCTATTGGCGTGTCAAGAACCTTGCCGGAAGATCCTGACCGTCACCGCAGAAGGTTTATTCGATTATCAGTGCTGTCAGCGGCATTGATTGCTTTATCAGCTTTGCCCTGATAAAATTTTTATATTTACAGCCAATTGGTATAGATTTTGTTATTAATTCAGTGAGATATTGAGTGAAGACTGAATAAGGAATTTCATTAAATAAAAGAATCGGGAGGTCTGTCATGAAAGCAAATGTTAAGATATTGATGGTTTTGGCTCTTATAGCAGGAGCCTGTTCATCCGGGACCCATCTTTCGACCGGGTATGATGATCTTTATTATACGCCCGGTGACGAGCCGGTAGCAACAGTTACCGAAGTGACCAGGGAAGTTGTTCCGGAAAGGGATGCCAGGGCAGTGAATGCTGCAGCACAGCAGGAAGTTAGGTATGCCTGGGAGGAGTATGGCGTTACTCCCAACGACACGATATATTTTGAGGATTATTATGTAGTGGGGAGGGATACCTTAGCATATGAGCAGGTCCATCATGCGCAGCAACATTACGCTGATGGGCATGTTACAAACATCTATAACATATATGATCCGAATCAATACTACTGGTCCACCAGGATGAGAAGGTTCCATTCCGATTACTATTACGGCGGGTATTACGATCCGTTCTATACTGATTTTTACTGGCGCAGCCTTAACCGTTACCACTTCGGGTTCTCCTGGGGCTGGCACAGACCGTTTTACTCACCGTTTCACTATTCGCCCTGGCATTCATCGTTTTATTTTGGATACTCGCCATGGCATTACAGGCACTGGGGATATGGTTACGGGGGGTGGTACGGGATGCATTATCCTTACCATGCCCGCTATGCATGGTATCCGCATACATACTGGGGGCACTACGGCTATTACGGCTATGCCAGGCCTGTCAGGGGTGTTGCCTATCATACAGGTCACCGCCGTGCCTCAGGTACTTATATAGGAGCCGGAAGAGGTGGCGGGATTGGAGGCTATACACCTTCAGGAGTTACCAGTGCCTATGGAAGGCGTACCGAAACCACAACCGCGCCGGGTAGCCGGCGGACCGACGGTACCGGTGTAAGCCAGGCAGAAACCGGTTCGGACAGAAGGGCTGCAGTGGGCACAACAACACGGCCCGCTGAAACAGGTACCCGTCCGGCAGGCACAACCACCCGCCCGGCAGGCACAACCACCCGTCCGGCAGGTACAACCACCCGTCCGGCAGGCACAACCACCCGTCCGGCAGGCACAACCACCCGTCCGGCAGGCACAACCACCCGTC
>REEN01000026.1 GCA_007695015.1 Marinilabiliales bacterium | reverse complement strand
CTTCACCAGGCAGGCATGGACCCGATAAGGAACACGGTGTAATTCCCGGCCTCAGGCAGAGGTTGCGTAGCCGGATAATAAGGTCGGGGACTGCAAATGCATGCAAAATAATAATTCAAATATATATTAATCAATAAATTAGTGTACTGATGAATAATCAAATTGACTATTCGGAACTGATAGACCGGTATCTGAATAACAAAATGAAGCAGGATGAGCTGAAATGGTTCACCAGGGAGATGGATAGTTACCCCTCCCTGGCAGAGGAAGTGAGGTTACAGAAGGAGGTAGGCGAGGCTATCCTGAACGAAGAGACCCTGGAATTCAGAGCGCAGATCAGCAGCCTGTTTGAAAAGGAAACTGCTGGCCAGACAAGAATAAGGACAAGGAAATACCTTATTCCCGGAGCTGCGCGGATAGCGGTTGCCTCACTGGCCGCCCTGATCATGCTTGGAACAGGTATCTGGTTCTATACACACAGGACCATTGAACCGGACAGGTTGTTTGAGATGTATTATGAGCCGTATGACGGACTCATGAATGTACGTTCAGGCAACTCACAGGTTGCAGATCTGCTTGTCTCGGCCATGCAAAAGTATGAGACGGGTGAATTCGAATCAGCACTCCTGATGTTCGAAACAGTTCTTGCCAACGACAGGAACAATATTACTTCAAGGTTCTACTCAGGTATCTCCTACATGGAGACTGACCGGTTCTCGGTAGCTGAAAGTTCATTTACAGGTGTCATTGACCATAAGGACAACCTGTTCATTGAGCATGCCGAGTGGTACCTGGGTCTCTGCTACCTTAAAACTGGCAAGATCGACGAAGCTGAAAAACTGCTGACAGCTATTGCTGAAACCGACGGTTATTACAGCAGGCAGGCCAGGCGTATCAGCAGGAACCTTTAAGTAATTCCAGAACCATAACCTTAGGGCTTACCGGTCACATCATACCTTTTTGGGGTACGTTGTCCTGGGCAGGCCGGATTATCGACAACCGTGAAAATGCACAAGGAAGAAGAGAACAATATACTGAGGGACAGGATTTCTGGTCTAGAGTCGGATCTTGATGCAATGAGCACAAGGATCAACAGCCTGCAGTCTGCAATCCTGTCAAATATCAGCCATGATATCAGGACGCCCATGAATGCAATAGTGGGTTTTGCCAACCTGTTAATGGCTGAAAGACTTGATGATAATGAGAGGGATGAGTGTATCCGGCAGATAAATGCAAACAGCATAGACCTTCTTGAGATTGTTGACAATATGATAGATGCATCCCTGCTCCAGAGCGGCGACATGAAACTGTCGCCGGGGGAGTGTTGCCTGAATGACCTGATGGATGACCTGTACTCCATGTGCAGGGATCTGTCCTGTACCCGCCAGAAGCAGTTGAACATTATTGTTACCAAAGGCGGCGATGATGGCTGCTGCGTCATGGCAGACCACCGGCGCCTTAAGCAGGTGTTGTGGAGTCTGATAGGTAATGCGGTTAAATATACTGAAAAGGGACACGTGGAATTTGGCTACAGGGAAACGGACAATTTTGATGCAGAATTCTTTGTAAAAGACACAGGAATTGGCCTGAGCACCCATGATGAAGAGGTACTCTTCACACCGTTCAGAAGCAAGCTAATTGGTAAGAAAGGGACTAATGCAAAAGGAGCGGGACTCGGACTGGCTGTCTCAAAGAACCTTGTTGAGCTTATGGGTGGACGAATGTGGCATGAATCATCGCCCGGAAAAGGGACATGTTTCTACTTTTCCCTGCCCGGCAGGAGAAAATCATACTTGAAGAGAAAACTTGAACAGATAAATACAGCGGCAAAACGAAGTATTGCCAGCATATTCTAAAAAGACTGCCCGGCAATTTCCCTCATTCATCCCGTATGAAAGGTTAGCACCCAAGTCAACCAGGGAAAGGGCAGTTTTTTTTCTTTTTACCATTTCATTTCCGACCGGATAGCCCGTTGGAACGCAGTTTCATGCTTAACGGCAGATCTATGATCAATATTAATATCAAGGCTGCTGCAATTAAAGGCAGCAGAGGGGCCTGCGGAATTTCAACCCGGTAGGAAGGGAACAGCCCGGTAATTTTTTCAAACAGCAGGACCAGTCCGGCATAAACCAGCTCCAGCAAAGGCAAAATGTGCAAGACCGCCCAAGACCAGACCCCGGTAAAATAAACAGATAGTACCGCAATTACTGATACAGGTATCCACCACCATTCAGGATAATTTCTTTCTTCCCTCTGAACAACCGGTCCGGCAACAACCTGCTCCATAACCCTATGTGTGAAATCCCCTGAGGTTTCCTCCAGCGGGACCTTGCGGAACAGTGACCTGATCATATCATCTTCTTTTGTTCTTTCCATTGCATTGTGCTTTTATGCCCGGGCCTCATCAGCAACCTGGCGGCTTATCAGTTCATGAAGTTTCTTTCTTGCACGGTGAAGCCGGACCTTTACATTTGACGGCGTCATTCTTGCTATAGCTGCTATATCGTCAATACTGCTATCCTGATAATAATAAAGCGTGATCATTGCCTGCTCCTCTTCCGGCAGGGTGCTTAAAGCTTCCCGGAGGGCCAGGACCATCGCCTCATTCGCTTCCGCATCCCCCTCTTCTGTCAAACCGGCGTACTTCATTACAACGGCCTCCCCCTGATCAGACACTATCTCTCTTTTTCTTTTGCGGTAATGAGAAACCGAGCTGTTGTAGACAATTCTGAACAGCCATGTAGAGAACCGGGCACTTCCCCTGAAAGAACCGAGGGACCGGAAAGCCTTTACAAATGAGTCCTGCGCAACCTCCTCTGCATCTTCACGGCTGCCTAGAATCCTGAGGGATATATTAAAAGCCATGGTTTTGTACCTGTCGACCAGCACTGCGTAGGCAGAGGTGTCTCCGCTGAGCACCTTCCCAATATAATAACTGTCATCCCTCTGTTCCATATTTACCGGTATGACGATCAGTTTACCCGGAGGTTACATATTATAATGCAAAAATAAATCAAAAATTGGCTGATATTTTTGTAACCGGCAATAAAATAGTGCGTCATACGGGTGAATATTAATCTTAAAAACTCAAAAACCATGGATTTAACTCCCGTATTAATTCTTGGGGTAATTTTCGGCGCAATTGTGATGCTGGTTTATCTCAATATCAGGAAGAAGGAGAGGATGGCTCTTATTGAAAAAGGTGCCGATGCTTCAATATTTGCAGCAAAACCGGATTCGTCACCCACGCTTAAGTGGGGTATTTTTTTGAGCGGACTGGCCATCGGTCTCCTGGTAGGCTACCTGCTGGAAACTTATGCCGGTATGCACCAGGAAATTGCCTATTTTTCAATGCTCTTCCTTTTCGGCGGAATAAGCCTGATCACCTACCATCTTATCGAGAGGAGAAAAGGCTGAATGCCCCTGCCGGCAATAACGGCACAAGGCCTTCCGGATTGACCGGGAGGCCTTTTTCATGTTTGCCGGAAATCGATATAATGGAACGGAACCAGTGAAATAAATATGTATTTTTGCCGTACGAAAACTTAATCAAACAAAACATATAAAGATGAGAATTAAACCAATTTGTCTTATGCTTGCATTTTCGATCATTGCCGGTGCTGCTACCGTCTTTTCGCAGGATAACCAGAATGATGACCCATTTATCTGGCTTGAAGAGGTTGAAGGGGAAAAAGCCCTTGAATGGGTGGAGGAGAAAAACCGCCAAAGCCTGGGTATCCTGAAGTCTGACAGGAATTACGGGGACTTCTACGCCCGGAGCCTGGAGATTCTTAACTCGCGCGACAGAATTGCTTCACCATCGATCACAGGTGATTTCATCTACAACTTCTGGCAGGATGCTGAACATGTAAGAGGCATCTGGAGAAGGACCCCAAAGGATAAATACCTGGCGGGCGAGCCTGATTGGGAGATCATCCTGGATATTGATGAAATGTCTGAAAAGGATGGCGTGAACTGGGTTTTTGGAGGAGCAAGCGGACTGTATCCCGACTATAAACGGTTCATGGTGTCATTGTCACGCGGAGGCGGCGATGCAGTCGTTCGGAGGGAGTTTGACATGACCACCAGATCATTTATTGAAGATGGTTTTTATGTCCCTGAGGCAAAAGGAGGATTGAGCTGGCTGGACGAAAACACACTTCTTATATCGACTGAACTGGGCGAAGAGACCATGACAACCTCAGGATATCCAAGGCAGGTAAGGCTCTGGAAAAGGGGGACGGCTCTTGAAGACGCCCCCGTTCTATTTGAGGGTGAAAAAGAGGATGTGTCATCCTACGGGTTCGTAATTAACAGAAGTGAAAGGCAATATGTGATGTTCGGCAGAGGGATCACCTTCTATACTTCCGAATACTTTGCATACGAAAATGGAGAAATTATCAGACTGGATATCCCTGAAGATGCCAACCTTGTGAACATCCTGAATAACCAGGTGATCATAGATCTTAAGTCGGACTGGCAGGCGGGCAACCAGCTTTTCAGACAGGGATCGCTGGTAAGTATAACATACGAAGACCTTCTCAACAGCAGGCATGACCTTACACTTATCGTTGAACCTGATGATAGGTCCAGCGTGAGATCTGTGTCAGCCAGCTACAGTAAACTTATCGTTAATATGCTCAATAATGTAAGCAGTGAGCTATACATATATGACTATGAAAACGGGAGCTGGAATTCAACCAGGGTTGATGCACCGGCTTACGGATCAATCTCGACAGGATCGGTCTCTAATTTCAGCGATGAATACTTTTTCTGGTACCAGAACTTCCTGACACCTTCCACCCTCTATTTCGCCAATGCAAGGGAGAATTCAATCAGTAAGATGCAATCGCTCCCGGAATTCTTCAATGCAGAGAACCTGCGTGTATGGCAGTATGAAGCTGTATCGGCCGACGGGACAATGATACCCTATTTTGTGGTAGGTCGCAAGGATATCGAATACAATGGGAAGAATCCAACACTTCTCTATGCATATGGTGGGTTTGAAGTATCTATGCTTCCCTCCTACTCTTCAGTAATGGGCAAACTATGGCTGGAAAACGGAGGGGTGTATGTTCTTGCCAACATCAGGGGCGGCGGTGAATTCGGCCCCAATTGGCACCAGGCCGGTCTTAAGGAGAACAGGCAGAGGGTGTTCGACGACTTCCATGCAGTGGCGGAAGCTCTTATGGCAAGAGGCATAACCTCCTCTGCACATCTTGGTATCCAGGGCGGAAGCAATGGCGGACTCCTCGTGGGAGCCGCTTTTACCCAGCGCCCTGACCTGTACAATGCAGTGATATGCCAGGTACCTCTTCTGGACATGAAACGGTATAATAAACTCCTGGCAGGAGCGAGCTGGATGGGTGAATACGGCAACCCCGATATTCCCGAAGAATGGGAATATATAAAAGAATATTCGCCCTATCACAACCTGGCCCTGAACCAGGATTATCCTGTCGTGTTCTTCACCACATCGACCAGGGATGACAGGGTCCACCCCGGGCATGCCAGGAAGATGGTAGCAAAAATGGAGGATATGGGCTACAGGGTTTACTATTATGAAAATACCGAGGGAGGGCATGCCGGCGCATCCACCAACGAGCAGCGGGCAATGGGAGCCGCTCTCAATTACACCTACCTCTGGATGAAACTTGCTGAATAACGCGGTGCAGGGAGTCGACCGGCACTGTGATGGCTGACGAAACTGAAATCGTTTATTAATACCGGAGCCGGCAGGATTTAATGCCGGTCATCAAAATCCTTCTCGGTCTCTGCAAGCCACATACAGTTTTCATTATGTGAAAAGTGCCCTTTGCCGCTTCGGCAAAAAACCTGGTATCATCGGGGTGATACCTGCCATCCAGGTCTTTTGCCCTGAATGATACGGCAGCAATAACAGCATTAAGGATAAGGTCATGCTCCTTGCCAAGTTTGATGGCTGCTTTTAAGGGAGCGATCAGCCTGTCGTCAGGGCCCAGTTTCCTGAAAAGGTCACATCCCGCCCTGAACAGTGTGTCTCTGAGTGCGCGGTTCCTGAACCTGTGCAGGAGGTCATCAATATGGCCGGTCAGTTCACCGGATGAAAACTCCCCGGGATGAAGCGCCATTAATATGGCGGCTGACTGCAGCATGGTGCTCCTGACAGTATTGAGCAGCTTCCCGTCATCAAGAACCTCATAAAGGTATACAGCATCAGGAAATTCCTGGTATCCCAGGTATGCAGCAGATGAATGCCCAAGGTTATGTATGAACAGTTTGCGATCAACCCAGGCCCTGATGTTCTCTTTAGGCTCAAGGCCGGAAATGGCGGGGACAGGGTTCAGGAATGCACTCCTGTCCACTATCAGCGAGTTGTAAGGCTCAGCAACGACCAGGAGGCTGGCCTCTCCATGTTGCCCGCCAGCCCCAGTACCGGTATCAAATGGCGCCATCTTCCCGATGCTTGTCTCTACAAGTCCCACAAGCTTATCCAGCGGGTAATCATGGGACAAGTGGCTGATAAGCTGTTCTGCCATAAAACGACCTGCATTACGCATATTCTCTGCCAGTATGATATCAAGCGGCCGGTCTCCAGATTTCTCTCTTCTCAAGATCAAGGCTTGCGCAATAAGCGGTGCAACGTGAGGCAATCCCGTCTGTCCGACCGAAACGGCAGAAATTTCGGCAGCGGAGAGCTCCTCAATCACTGTTTCCTTATCATCAGCATGAATTCCCCTTACATTACCGATCAAAATTGCGGAGTCGCCTTCATCACTTCTGGCGATAACCTTATACCTGCCATACCTGTTGAGATTTTCAACAAGCTGACTGTCGGTGTCGACAAACACTACCTCATAACCGGAAGTCCCGAAAAGCTGCCCTATAAAAGAACGTCCTATTTTCCCGGCACCAAAAACAACAATTTTCCCGTGCTTCATTACAACCTTTATTTAACAAGCGGCCGACTTTAATTAATCACCCGCCGGCAATCCTGCAGGGTCTTTTTCACATATCCTGACGGCTGATATAATTATCGTAAATCTCAGTGACTTTGTCAAGTTTTTCTCCCGGCCGGCTTTCCAGGAGAGTGCCCCCGAGATAATAGCATGCATATCCCCCTGAGGCAATCCCGAATTTAACTGCCTCATGCAATGATAATTCCGTTCCGGGTGCAGAGATCATCTGCCGGGCCACTGATGCGATCACCCCGCCGGCGAAATTGTCGCCACATCCTGTTGTATCACCCTTAACCAGACGGTTGTTGCAGATATCTGACCTGACCTTTTCGCTGACAGGAAGAGTAGCGGTTTCAACATATCCGGCCAGACTGCCGTCGGCAGAGAAGGTGACCGGATCGGCTCCGCATGTCACAATGACCGCCCCAACCCCATGATCCATAAAGTATCTGACCGCCTCATCCACCGTCTCCCTGCCACTGTGCCTCAGGGCCTCCTCCCTGTCGGCTATCAGCATGTCGATATACCTGTAGCATCCTGTACCGCTACCGACAGGCCATGGACCTGCCGGATCATTTTTCTCACTGATAAAGTCATACACGGTATTAACAACAGTAACAGCCCCGTTGTTTACTGCTCTTTCCAGAAGGAGGTCGAGGGAACGGTGTATTCCGGGAACCAGGGCGGTGCCACCGAATGCTGCAATGTCGGCATGAAAGAATGTTTCATCAAGATCCTCCGGAGTGAAAAGGCCTGCAGCACCCATATTGTTTATGAACATACGCTCACCCAAACCATTGTTATATCCGGGGTCGGATAACACGTCAGTAAACGGGGTGAAATCATCCTTGATCCTGAATATGGCTGACAATGGAGTCTTTGCGACGGTCTCTTCCAGGTATTGGCCCGGACTGTCATTTCCCCTGCAACCGTGAAATACCACTTCTGCACCGGTTCCATGCAGCATCTGCGCGGAATGGATAAGTGACACGACAGATGGGCCACCCACATTGACCTTCACAGGGCCTTGCCTGCCGGTTATTTCATCCCGCAGCTCGGTGTAATGCTTACGGCTGAATTTTTCCAGTTCCCCCGTAAAGACCAGTCCCCCGACCGTCAACCCTCCATCACCCGGCGATACTGAAATGTACTTCCCGAGTGCTCTTCCCGAAAGGTCCACAGGATGAAAAAGGTAATCAACCAGGCAGCAACCGGTGCCGTGTATCCTGAACGTTCTGCCGTGCCTAACCATGGCTTGCAAGCTTTTTGTAGTCAGAAACAAGCAGATGTACAGGCTGCTCATCTTCCTCTATGCCGGGGAACCTCCCCGCTTCAGCGTAAAACCGGTTGTCGGCAGTATCATCATTAACCGTGCTTACCTCTCCCACCAGAACCCTGCCGCTTCCAGTCTCACCATAGAACCTGTGATACATTCCCTGTCTGAGGCAAATGCTTTCACCGGGGGAAAGGATAACACTGCCTCCGGGATCAAGTTCGCGCCTTACACCGTCGGTCCTGACAACCACCTTTGATCCGGACAACCGGCCCTCACTGTCAGAGTTCCAAAGCTCAATTACAAGATTGCCGCCGCCCCGGTTGATGATGTCTTCCATCTTTGACCAGTGAAAGTGCATAGGGGTTTCCTGGCCCTCCTCAACGATCATTATCTTTTCGGCATAGGGTTTTTCATCCCTGGATGGATTGCCATTACGCAGGGTGAAAAGAACCAATCCGCAAAGGCTGAAGTTCCCGGAACCGAAATCGGTTATATCCCATCCCAGCATGTTGCTGATGATCTCATCAGTATCACCCCGTGTGCCGGACCACTGATCGGGTCCCCAGTAGGCCCAGGGGGGCAAACAGAAGTTCCGTTCACCGAGGAAATTCTTTGCATTGCAGATTATCCTGTTTATCTCACTTCTTCTCATAATTCCCGGTTAATTATTGTTCAGCAGTGAATTCCCTGTATAATCTGATAGCCGCTCAGGTCTGTTACCATTCCCGGACGAGGGAAAAGAATGCATTGATAAAGATATTATTTTCTGTGCTAACATAACAGTTATAGCGAACCCAACTCCGGGGGCAAGCTATACATGAGCGCGGTATTGTAGTTTTATTTGAATTGCAGGCTTGTAATAATGGTTAAATCACATTATATTGCATCGTGTTTTTCTGAAGTCCCACTAATCTAAAATACAAACATATGCGAACGAGAATCTTGTTTTTCTGCATTTTTGCATTTGCCCTTTTATACGGGGCAACTCCGGTAAAGGCTGTTAACCCTGTCATTGGTGAATGGGCCTTTAGTGCTGACCAGGCTCCCTGGGAATACAGCAGGGGCCGGATTGTAATTGAACTGGACGAAGAAGAGGCGCTTGCCGGTAAATTACTGTTTGACAGCGGCATTGAGGTCAGGATAACACGTATCACCCGGGATGAGGAAAAAGTGGTTATGGATATATATATAGAAGGTTACCTGGTGAGGACGGTAGTGGAGCTGAAAGATGATGAACTGAAAGGTATTACGGAAACTCCTGATGGCAATATACCTTTTTCAGCCAAAAGGTATGTTCCGGAGGAGTGACCGGCAAACAATGACCGGGTCAGAACAAAGTCAAATCTCACTATAGTTATGCCCTGATGGGATTTCCCATATACAGACAAGCTGATGCAATGGATTGCGGTCCTGCATGCCTTCGCATGGTGGCCGCTTTCCATGGAAAAAAATACACGCTGAATACCCTCAGGGAGCGCAGCTACCTTTCCAGGGAGGGTGTGAGCATGCTTGGCATTGCCCAGGCAGCTGAAAGCATAGGTTTCCGGACTATGGGTGTAAAGCTCACCCCCGGAAAACTGGTTGATGAGGCGCCTCTCCCTGCAATAATACACTGGACACAGGGCCATTTTGTAGTACTTTATAAAGTATCCGGCAAAAAAGGCAGGGAGACCTTTCATGTTGCCGACCCTGCCGGCGGAAAGGTGCGCTTCAGCCGCGAGGAGTTCCTGCGCTGCTGGGCATCCACCTCAGAAGAGGGAGAAATCAAGGGCCTTGCACTGCTGCTGGAACCGGGGCCTGACTTTTATACGGCAAAGGATGAAGGACAGGACAAGACAAGCTTCAGGTT
Organism: Marinilabiliales bacterium; assembly: GCA_007695015.1. Lineage (NCBI taxonomy): Bacteria > Pseudomonadati > Bacteroidota > Bacteroidia > Marinilabiliales > Marinilabiliales bacterium. The sequence continues at coordinate 20,184 of REEN01000026.1, read as the reverse complement.
CCTCTTCTCATACCTCACCCCTTACAGGAAACTGATTATCCAGCTTTTTCTTGGACTTATCCTGGGCAGCCTTCTTCAGCTTATATTCCCGTTCCTCACACAAAGCATTGTCGATCACGGTATAGGCAACCAGAACCTGAGTTTTATCTACCTGGTTCTCATAGCCCAGCTTGTCCTCACTCTCAGCAGGGCATCGGTCGATTTCATAAGAAACTGGATATTGCTCCATATCGGGGTCAGGGTGAATATTTCTCTTATATCGGACTTTCTTGTCAAACTGATGAGACTTCCGATGAAATATTTCGACACCAAGCTTACCGGCGACCTGCTGCAACGGATTGGCGACCACAGACGGATCGAATCATTCCTTACCGGCACCACGCTCAATATCCTCTTCTCAATGATCAACCTGGTGATATTCGGGCTGGTGCTGTTATATTACAACCTGCTCATCTTTTCTGTCTTCCTGTTCGGAAGTATTCTTTACGGCCTCTGGGTCTATATATTTCTCAGGAGAAGGGCCGAACTGGACCACAGGAGGTTTGCCCAGATGTCGGCTCACCAGAGCAACCTGATCCAGCTTATCCAGGGTATGCAGGAGATTAAACTCCAGAACTGCGAACAGCAGAAAAGATGGGAATGGGAAACAATACAGGCCCGTCTTTTCCGGATAGGTATTAAAGGGCTGTCGCTGAGGCAGTATCAGCGAAGCGGAGCGCTGGTGTTAAACGAGGTGAAGAATATCGTAATAACCGTCATAGCGGCACGGGCGGTGGTTGAAGGTACAATGACCCTCGGAATGATGCTGGCTGTCCAGTATATTATAGGCCAGCTCAACAGTCCCGTCGAACAGCTTATATCCTTCTTCAATACCACACAGGATGCAAAAATAAGCCTTGAAAGGCTTGGCGAGGTACATGAGCGGGGGGATGAAGAGGATACCGAAGCTGCTAAAGTGCAGGAGATACCTGCAGCAGCTGAAATTGGTGCTGAAAAGCTGTCGTTCAGGTATGAAGGACCGGGATCTGAGATGGTGCTGAATAATATATCATTCTCAATACCCCCGGGAAAACAGACTGCCATTGTAGGCACATCGGGAAGCGGCAAGACAACACTGGTAAAGCTGCTTCTCGGTTTTTACAGTCCTGTTAAAGGTGAAATAAAGCTTGGAAGCAATAATCTTGACCTCTACAGCATAAGAGAGTGGCGAAGGAACTGCGGTGTTGTGCTGCAGGACGGCTATATCTTCTCCGACACCATTGCAGGAAATATTGCCCCCGGGGCAGATAACATTGACAGGCAAAAACTTCTGGAGGCAGCAAGAACAGCAAATATCGACAGCTTTATTGAAAGTCTTCCCCTGGGCTTCAACACCAGGATAGGGAGTGAGGGTCACGGACTCAGCCAGGGACAGAAACAGAGAATTCTGATCGCAAGGGCCGTATATAAGGATCCTGCATATATCTTTTTTGACGAGGCAACCAATGCCCTCGATGCCAATAATGAAAAAGTGATCCTCGGCAATCTTGAAAAATTCTACCGGGGCAGGACAGTAATCGTAGTGGCCCACAGGCTGAGTACGGTAAAGAACGCCGACCAGATCATTGTAACAGAGAAGGGTGAGATTGTCGAAGCGGGTACACACAGCGAACTGACAAGGAAAAAGGGTGCATACTACACCCTTGTAAAAAACCAGCTTGAACTTTGAAATGACTTACTTTAAAGATATACGGTTATTTTTGGATAGAAATTGACAGGAATGGATAGCGAAACCGGAAGCCGGAAACCTGAGAAGGTAAGCAGCGAGATAAACCTGAGATCTGAAGAGGTTGGCGAGATTCTGGGGAGACCACCTGGATGGATCGTAAGATGGGGGACCGGCGTGGCCTTTGCAGTCATACTGGTTATTATTACCGGCAGTGGCTTCTTCAGGTACCCTGACATAGTGAGGGCCCCGGTTGTAATAACCCAGGAGAACCCGCCATCAGTGCTGACAGCCAGGGTGACCGGAAAACCTGAGGCCATATTCAGGACTGACGGGTCTGTGGTCAGGATGGGCGATACCCTGGCAGTGATAGAGAACCCGGCACGTTATCATGACATATTCAGGCTGGGAGGGTTCCTTGCTGCAATAAACCAGGCAATCCGCCCCGGAGGATATATACCGGGGGTATCGCTGCCGGCTGAACTGGTGCTGGGGGAGGTCCAGCCCTCCTACAACCTGTTTGCCGAGGCCCTGAACGACTACAAGGTCTTTATTGCGCAGGACTTTTATGAAAGCAGGATAGCAGCGCTGCAACGGGAGCTGGAGGAATATAACAGGTACAGGGAGAACCTCGGCAGGCAAAAGATACTTGCTGTACGCGACCTTGAGATCGGAACAACTCAGTTCAGGCGGGACTCCCTGCTTTTCGAATCTGGCATAATCCCGGCCTCGGAGTATGAGCAGGCCCAGGCACTTCTTCTGAGCAGGCAAAAAACAGTTGAAAATGCAGAGCTGGCACTTTACGATGCCGGTATTACAATAGCCAGGCTTGAAAGGAGCATTGCCGACACCCGGCTTGAGAAGGATGAACGGCAGCAGAAGCTGTTCACCGGACTGGTAAACTCGTTTCGTCAGCTTGAAAGCTCCCTTGCATACTGGGAAAACAGGTACCTTATCAAAGCCCCCACGGCAGGTACGCTGAATTACCTGTCGGTCTGGAGCAGCCTGCAGGAGCTGCGTGAAGGCGACCCGGTCTTCTCCATAGTACCCGACGAGATGGGCGAACTGCATGCCCGGGTGATCATACCATTCAGAAGGGCCGGGAAGGTAAAACCGGGTCAGAGGGTCAATATCAGGCTTGACGGTTATCCCTATATGGAGTTCGGCATGGTGGAAGGAAGGATACGGTCTGTCTCGGGCGGACCGGTAGAGCAGGGATTCCCTGCGGTAATTGAGCTTTCGCGGGGGACCGTCACATCATTCGGGTATCAGCTTGAGATAACAAGGGAGCTGCCCGGCACTGCCGAAATATCAACCGACGAGCTGAGCCTTTTGGAAAGGCTGGTAAGTCCGGTCAGGCACCTGCTGAGGAACCACCTTATAACCAGCGGAAATAATTAGGCCAGGATGGCGGGAAATAAAAAGATACAGGAAAAAGAGAGTTTAAAACAAAATAATATCAGACTTTAAACCGTAAATCAATATTATAACCTAAATCATTTTACCATGAAAACCATTTCAAGAAGAAGATTTATCACGACTTCACTTGCCGGTGCTGCCGGATTGTCTCTCTTCCCGCTTGTTAAAAGCTGCAAAGTCTCTCCTAACGATATAATCAGACTGGGATTTATCGGTCTGGGACAGCAGACTATGGGACTTATGAGGGGATTCAATACAATTCCCGGAGTTCAGGTGGTGGCCGGAGCCGATGTTTACGGGATCAAACGGCAACGTTTTGAAAAGTTGCTGAATGATCACTACAGCGAAACAGGTGAGAACGTCAGGGTGAGGACATTTGAGAATTACCAGGAGATGCTGGAAATGAGAGATATTGACGGCATAGTCATCTGTACTCCCGACCACTGGCATGCTCTCAACACCATTGATGCCTGCAATGCAGGCAAGGACGTTTACCTTGAGAAGCCCCTCACTTTCACCATTAAAGAGGGTGTAGAGGTCGTCCGTGCCGTCAGGGAAAATAACCGCGTCCTTGCTGTGGGCAGTCAGCAGCGATCGGACAAATTTTTCCACCACGCGGTGGTCTCTGCGCGTGCCGGAGCGATCGGCAAACTTGACAGGGTCTATGCATATGTGGGAGATTTCCCGGCACCTTATGACCTGCCGGAACAACCTCTTCCCGCTGACCTGAACTGGGACCTCTGGCTGGGACCCAACCCTTATGTGCACTACAATGCAAGGCTTAACCCGCCGATCTCCCTTGATCCGCCAAGAAATGAAACATACTGGGCCGAATGGAGATACTTCAAGGAGACCGGTGGAGGCTTCATAACGGACTGGGGCGCCCATAATTTCGATATAGCACAGTGGGGACTGGACGAGGATGACGGCGGCCCTGTGGAGATAATACCTCCCGGGCATAACGGTGCAGAGTACCTTACATATGTTTACGCAAACGGGGTGAAGGTAACAAACCAGCCATATGATGAGGCTTGGACCAGGGGAATCAAATTCTGGGGAGAGGATGGCTGGATCGAAGTGGCACGTGGTCATTATGAGGCCTCTGATCCATCCCTGTACCCCGCTGATGAAGAGCTGGCAGGTCATGGAGGACTGCCCTACGAGACAGGCGTTCCGCACCTTGAGGATTTCATCATGGCAATGAGAAATCGCAGGGATCCAGTGGTCCCCGTAGAGGTCGGACACAGGACATGCACTACATGTATCCTGGGGAATATAGCTCATGAACTGGGAAGGCCCGTGAAATGGGATCCGGTAAGGCAGTACTTTGTAGATGACCCGGAAGCCGAAAAATACTACCACAGGGAATACCGGGAAGGCTGGAGCCTCTGACGGTATACTCCTGAACATCCCGGCTGATGAGGGCAAAAGATGTCTAGTAGCAAAATACCCGGTCCGGCACCGGGTATTTTTTTTGGTTTTGTCTTTTTTGTGAATTTGCATTAAATTGCAAGACTGATTTTTCGCAAACCAACCTAAATAACAAAGTCCGAAATATTCATTAACAAAAACCTGAAACCTATGCAAAGTATCTCAAGAAGAAAATTCATCCAGACCTCTCTTGCAGGGGCAGCGGGACTGACAATGTTTCCGCTGGTCAAGAGCTGTAAAACACCGGCCAATGATATCATCAGGCTGGGGATTGTCGGTCTCGGAAGACAGACCATGTACCTGATGGCAGGCTTCCGTGAAATTGAAGGTGTTCAAATAGTTGCCGGTGCAGATGTGTACGGTGTCAAACGGCAGAGATTCGAACAGAGAATGAACGACTTTTATTCAAACAGAGGTGATAATCTGAAGGTGGCAACCTACGAGCACTATCACCAGATCCTCAACAGGGATGATATTGACGGGGTAATAATTGCCTCACCTGACCACTGGCATGGAGTGATGGGTGTCGAGACATGCCAGGCAGGCAAAGATATCTATATGGAAAAGCCCCTGACTTTTACCATAAAGGAGGGCGTTGAACTGGTAAAAGCAGTGAGGGGCAACAATATCGTGCTTGCAACAGGCAGCCAGCAGCGATCTGATGATGTATTCAAACATGCTGTGAAGCTTGTGCAGGAAGGAGCGCTTGGCAGGATTGAGAAGATCCATGCCTACGTAGGTGGCCCCCCGGTTCCGTACGATCTTCCCGAGGAGCCGCTGCCGGATGACCTTAACTGGGATCTCTGGCTGGGACCTAACCCCTACGTGCATTACAACCATGAGCTTAACCCGCCGATATCGCTTGATCCTCCCAGGGATGAAACAATCTGGGGAGCATGGAGATGGTACAAGGAGATGGGCGGTGGATTTACAACGGACTGGGGAGCACACATGTTCGACATTGCACATTGGGCAATGGGAATGGACAACAGCGGCCCGGCAAGAATAATACCTGCCGGCTACGGCGACTACAAATTCCTTACCTACGAGTATGCTGACGGCTGGATAATGACGGAGGAACCGTTCGACGAGGCATGGACCAAAGGTGTCAAGTTTATCGGCACTGACGGCTGGATCGAGGTGAGCCGCGGACATTATGTGGCATCTGACCCATCGCTGTATCCGGACGAAGATATGAGAGACGACTCAGTTGCATATGAGACCGGTATTCCGCACCTGGTCAATTTTATTGACAGCATGCGCAGCCGCAAGGATCCAGTTGCCCCGGTAGAGGTAGGACACAGGACCTGCACAACATGCACTCTTGGTAACATAGCATATGAGCTGATGCGTCCCGTGGAATGGAACCCGGCTACCGAATCGTTCGTCAATGATCCGGAAGCTGAAAAGTTCTACCACAGGCAGTACCGTGCCGGGTATTCACTGTAATAATCTTTTTAAAAGGGGGAACCATCAACCATGTTGATGGTTCTCTTTTTTATGCCAAATACATTATTCATACGTATGGAAAACAGAAGAATATATGCCCTGGGCGAGATAGTTTACGACATCATCTTCAGAAACGGGCAGCCTGTCGCCGCAAGACCCGGCGGGGCTATGCTCAATTCATCGGTGTCGCTTGGGAGAAGCGGCCTCCCGGTAAGTTTTGCAGGCACCTGCGGTAATGATCAGGTGGGCAGGCTTATAGCCGGATTCCTGGAAGAAAACAGGGTTGACAAAACCTTTCTGCATCTGGAGAATGCCCCCTCAATGATTGCCCTTGCCTTCCTTGATGAAAACAACAATGCAACCTATTCCTTCTACAAGGGGACAGCACCCCCGGAAAGCCCTCCCCTGCCATCCCCGGCCAGAAATGATATAGTGCTTTTCGGGTCGTTCTACTCAGTTGCTGAACCTACCAGGGCAATCGCAACCAGGTTGAGGGATATGGCAGAATCATCGGGATCGATCATCATCTACGACCCGAATTTCAGGTCATCTCACCTTTCAGATCTTGAAACAGTAAAACCCTTCATTGAAGAAAATATTGAGAAATCCGTTATCGTCAGGGGATCGGATGAGGATTTCCTGAATATATTCGGAACCGGAACAGCTGACGAAACGTGGGGACTTCCCTGTTTCAGGAATTGTGCCGCCCTGGTTTACACAAGGTCTTCCGAAGGGGTTGACCTTCGCACACAAAGTTTTGTAAAACATTATGAGGTGCCCCGGATCAAACCACTGAGCACCATCGGTGCAGGAGATTCTTTCAATGCCGGAATTATTTCGGCACTGTATGAATCGGGTATTGACGCCGGAAATACAGGTGATTGCAGTCAGGAGGTATGGGACAGGACTATCGGCAGGGGTGTGGAATTTTCCAGGGCTGTCTGCATGAGCTATGACAACTACATACCGTTTCCGTGATCTTCCCCGGAAGGGATATTAATATCAATTTAATTATCTTTGCAGGTCGTTTATAACCCCGGCCCCTTGCCAGCGACAGGGAGACGGGGTGATGCCGGAGAAGGATTCGTTGGCGGTGGCGGACAAATACCGGCAGGCACAACTTAAAATGGTTCTAAGTAATATGATAAGGATAACATTTCCCGACAAATCCGTAAGAGAGTATCCAGAGGGGGTGACCGGACTGGAAATAGCAAAGTCATTAAGCAACAGCCTGGCCAAAGAGGTGCTTTCTGTAACTGTGAACGGCGAAGTATGGGACCTTACCAGGCCGATAAATAAGGACGCCGGGATAGTGCTGAATAAATGGGAGGATGAAGAGGGTATGCATGCATTCTGGCACTCATCGGCCCACCTTATGGCCGAGGCACTTGAGACCCTGTACCCGGGCATCAAACTGGGAATAGGCCCTTCGATCGACAACGGCTTCTATTATGATGTAGATCCGCCCGAGGGTGTCTCTATAACCGACAGCGACCTGCCGGCCATAGAGAAGAAGATGAAGGAACTCGCAAAACAGCAGAATCCTTACGTCAGGAAAGAGACACCCAAGAGTGAGGCACTTGAGCACTACAAACGTAAGGGTGACCAGTACAAGGTTGAACTTCTTAACGAACTTGAAGATGGCACTATCTCATTTTATACACACGGTGACTTTACCGATCTGTGCCGCGGTCCGCACCTGCCCGATACGGGATACATCAAAGCTTTCAGGCTGCTGAGCATTGCCGGGGCCTACTGGAGAGGCGACGAAAGGAATAAACAGCTTACCCGCATATATGGAGTAAGCTTCCCGAAACAGAAGATGCTCGAGGATCACCTGGCAATGCTGGAAGAGGCAAAAAAAAGGGATCACAGGAGAATAGGCAGGGAACTTGAGCTATTTACATTTTCACAAGCGGTAGGATCGGGACTTCCTATGTGGCTTCCGAGGGGGGCGCAACTTCGAGAAAGGCTTGAGGAATTTCTGAAAAGGGTACAGCGTGACCATGGTTATGAACAGGTTATCACCCCTCATATAGGTCAGAAAGAGCTATATGTCACGTCGGGTCATTACGATAAATATGGTAAGGACTCTTTCAGGCCCATAAGCACACCGGCAGAGGGAGAGGAATTTCTGCTCAAGCCAATGAACTGCCCGCACCACTGCGAAATCTACAAATTCAAGCCCCGGTCATATAAGGATCTGCCGGTGCGCATGGCAGAGTTCGGCACCGTATACCGGTACGAGCAGAGTGGTGAGCTGCATGGACTGACAAGGGTAAGGGGGTTTACCCAGGACGATGCCCACATCTTCTGCCGGCCCGATCAGCTTAAAGAGGAATTCACCAAGGTCATTGATATTATATTTATCATCTTCAAGGCTTTGGACTTTAAAGATTTCACTGTTCAGATATCACTGCGCGACCCGGATGACAAGGATAAATACATCGGGAGTGACGAAAACTGGGAAAAAGCTGAAAAGGCAATTATCGAAGCTACAACGGAAAAGGGCCTGGAAGCTTCAATCGAGTATGGTGAAGCAGCATTCTACGGTCCCAAGCTTGACTTCATGGTGAAAGATGCCCTTGGAAGGAAATGGCAGCTCGGAACAATACAGGTCGATTACAACCTTCCCGAACGGTTTGACATGGAGTATACCGGGTCAGACAACCAGAAACACAGGCCTGTAATGATCCACAGGGCGCCTTTCGGTTCAATGGAAAGATTTGTGGCTGTTCTTATTGAACATACTGCAGGCAAATTTCCTTTGTGGCTGACACCTGACCAGGTAGTTATTCTCCCGATCAGTGAAAAAGTGCACAATTATGCGGAAAAAGTTTTTAATTTCCTTAAAAATTGCGATATTCGCGCCCTGATTGATTTGAGGAACGAAAAGATTGGCAGGAAGATAAGAGACAATGAGTTGAAGCGAATTCCCTATCTTCTTGTTGTTGGAGAAAAAGAGGCTGAAAGTAACACTGTTTCCCTAAGAAAACAGGGAGAAGGTGATAAAGGCTCAATGATTTTGGAAGATTTTGCTAAATTTGCAAAAGATGAAATCGAAAAGCAGATTGAAGATATAAGAAAATAATTATCAACTAAAAGAAGGAGGGCAGTAACATAGCATTACAAAGATTTTCAAGGGGACCGCGCAGACAGGTCAGGCAGGAACCCAAACACAAGATCAATCACTTAATAAGGGCGGAATCAGTGCGCCTGGTTGGCGATAATATTGAGAATCCGGGAGTAGTTCCGTTGTCCCGGGCCCTTAAGCTTGCTGATGAGATGGAGCTTGACCTGGTGGAAATATCGCCGAACGCCGATCCCCCTGTCTGCAAAATAACTGATTACCAGAAATTTCTGTATCAGCAGAAAAAGAAACAGAAAGAGATAAAGGCGAAAACGGTAAAGGTTGTGATCAAGGAGATCCGGTTCGGGCCCAATACCGATGATCATGACTTTAATTTCAAGCTTAATCACGCCAAGAAATTCCTGACCGACGGAGCCAAAATAAAGGCATTCGTGTTTTTTAAGGGCAGGACCATCCTGTTCAAGGAAAAAGGAGAGATACTTCTTCTGAGGTTTGCACAGGAGCTGGAGGAATATGGAAAGGTTGAGCAACTGCCCAAACTTGAAGGAAAGAGGATGACCATGTTCATCACGCCCAAAGGGTTGAAAAAAAAGAATTAATAACCAGAAAACAATCGGAATAAATGCCTAAGATGAAGACAAATTCGGGAGCAAAAAAACGCTTTGTGCTCACCGGAACAGGAAAAATAAAGAGGAAGCATGCTTATAAAAGTCACATCCTTACTAAAAAATCAACAAAGAGAAAAAGGAATTTGACCTACTTTACACTTGTAAGCAAACCTGATGACAAGAACATCAGACTTCTTCTTGGACTAAAATAATTATTTAAATCAGTTGTTAACCAGAGTGTGGCAGCATCAAAGGGTCCGTCAGGCGGAACGCTGTGCATTCATAATCAAAAAGCAGGATGCCAAGATCAGTTAACGTAGTAGCATCAAGACAGCGAAGGAAAAAGGTGCTCAAACAGGCCAAAGGCTATTTCGGAAGAAGAAAGAACGTATTTACGGTAGCCAAAAACGCGGTTGAAAAAGGTCTGCAGTATTCATACCGTGACCGCAGAAAAAAGAAAATAGCTTTCAGGGGACTTTGGATACAAAGAATTAATGCGGCTGTTCGCCTGCATGGTATGTCCTATTCCGAGTTCATGGGAGCTATAGGGAAAAAAGGTATTGAGATCAACAGGAAGGTCCTGGCAGATCTGGCCATGAATCATCCTGATGCATTCAAAGCCATAGTCGATAAGGCTAAAAAATAGTGATACTCTCAGCCAAACGAAAAGCCATCTCTGCTTACAGGTATGAGAGGGCTTTTTTTTTCGCACCAGCTTTGAAAATAAAACACTGAAAATATGCGCATTTTAATAATCGGTTACGGCAGGATGGGCAGGTGGATAGAAAAAGTAGCCCTTGAGAAGGGGCATGAGGTCCTGCTCAAAATTGACCTGGATAATCCTGATCAGCTGAAATCAGATCTTATCAAAAAGGCTGATGTGGCCTTCGAGTTCTCAACGCCTGAAACTGCGGCTGATAATATTAAAGCATGTATTGATGCAGGTTTGCCTGTAGTTTGCGGGACAACCGGATGGACGGATAATCTCCCTGAAGTTGAAACCTATTGCAGGGAGTCCGGAGGCACATTCCTTTTTGCCTCCAATTTCAGCATAGGTGTCAATATCATTTTCCAGATAAACAGGTGGCTCGCGGAAGTAATGAACAGATTCCCTGAGTTCAGGCCATCAATATCGGAGATACACCATGTTCATAAAAAGGATGCGCCCAGTGGAACTGCTGTCACCCTCGCCGGAGATATAACCCTGAAGATCTGCTCAATAAAGAGCTGGAAGAATGACATATCAGATGATCCCGGTATACTGAGTGTTATATCAGAGAGGACCGGTGAAGTGCCGGGGATACATACGCTGACCTACAATTCGCCTCTCGAGACACTTGAAATCACGCACAAGGCGCATGACAGAAGTGTTTTTGCCACTGGTGCGGTGATGGCTGCAGAGTTCATAAAAGACAGAACCGGGATATTCACGATGGAGGACCTTTTGAGAATTTAACCAGGTAGCACATGGAGAGTTTTCTCAGAAAATTTCCGGCCGGATCATGGATCAGGTTTGCAGTAGCCTCTGTATTGTATCTGCTGTGGGTAATATGGCTGGGCAATTTATGGTTACTGTTAGGCCTGGCGATAATATTCGACCTGTTTCTCTCAAAAAGAGTCCGTTGGTTGTTCTGGAGAAAGGAGGGCTTTATAAAGAGCAGAGTGGGCGCTGAGCTTATAGATGCTGCCGTATTTGGTCTGTTGGCTGCAGGATTTTTGCGCATCTTTTTTATTGAGCCATACTCCATACCGACATCCTCAATGGAAAGATCACTTCTACCCGGTGATTATCTTTTCGTTAGCAAGATCAATTACGGGCCGAAACTTCCAAACACACCAGTTTCATTCCCCTTTGCCCATCACACCCTTCCTTTTACAGGCAGGGTGCCCTCTTACCTTGAATGGATCACCATGCCATATAAAAGGCTAGCCGGTATTTCAGGTGTCAGGAGAGATGATGTAATAGTATTCAACTTTCCCGAGGGAGACACTGTTGTTCTGGAGTATCGCGATCAGAGTTACTATGCATTGATCAGACAATACGGAAGGGAGTTCATACACGATAAATTTGACCTGCAGACCAGGCCGGTTGACAGAAGGGAAAACTACATCAAAAGATGTGTGGGCGTGCCCGGTGATACAATATTGATCAGCGGCGGGCAGCTTTTTGTTAACAGTATCCCTGAGGCAGATAACGAAAAGATGCAGTATGAGTATTTTGTCCAGACCGATGGTACCGGGATCAGTGATGATGTTTTTGCCGGGCTGGATATACCGGAACACAGCATTAAATTCAACCCCGGCCGGTCCCTCTATGAGCTGACCCTGACAGATGATATAACGGATAAGGTAGCAGAATTACCCAATGTATTGTCGGTCAACCGTTATGAAAACCGTAATCCCTATTCCGGCATCCACACCATATTTCCTTTTCACAGGAACTATCCCTGGAATGAGGATCATTTCGGCCCGCTGCAGGTTCCCGGAAAAGAGATGGAAATTGAGCTTACAACTTCAAACCTTCCTCTTTACCACAGAATAATAACCCTGTACGAAGGCAACGATCTTGAAATAATAAACAATAACATTTATATTAACGGCGTCCAAAGCAGCTCTTACAGGTTTTCGATGGACTATTACTTTGTACTGGGAGATAACCGCCACAATTCGGCAGATTCAAGATTCTGGGGGTTTGTACCGGAAGATCACCTGGTTGGCAAGGCGCTGATGGTATGGTTATCTATCGATTACGATAAAAGTTTCCCCAAGAATATCAGATGGGAAAGAATGTTTAAAAGCATTGATTAATTTTACCCCACTATGCAACGATCAATTATTCCAACCGAGTTCTTCAAAAAGCACCTATCCCGGATAAGGTTCGGTGCTGCGGCGCTGGCATGGCTGTTATGGGTCATATGGCTGGGAAACTACTGGTTCCTGCTTGGCCTGCCCCTGCTTTATGATATTTACATAAGTAAAAAGGTGAACTGGGCCTTCTGGAAAAAAAGAGAGGGGAAAAACAACACTTTTATCGAGTGGCTTGACGCCCTTATCTATGCTGTAATTGCCGTAACATTCATCAATATTTTCTTTTTCCAGAATTACAAGATACCTACCGGTTCGATGGAGAAGGAACTCCTTATCGGTGATCATCTGTTTGTGAGTAAGCTCAGTTACGGCCCACGTACACCAATGACCCCCATCTCATTTCCATTCGCTCACCACACTCTTCCGCTTACAAGATTTACCAAATCATACGTTGAGTGGGTTCAGTGGCCCTATAAAAGACTTACCGGTCTGAGGGAGATTGAGAACAATCATATTGTTGTCTTCAATTTCCCTGAAGGTGATACGGTAATACTCGAGATGCAGAACCAAAGCTATTATGCAGTAATGCGTCAGTTTGCCAATGAGCTTTACGAAAGGGACCTGTACACACATTCAGAGCTCAGGAGCGATGAGTTTTACCAGTCAGAGGCACGCAGGTTCCTTGAACAGCAGTACAACATTGCCGCCAGACCGGTTGATAAAAGGGACAACTATATCAAACGCTGTATTGCTGTCCCCGGTGACACACTGGAAATAAAGGGCGGTGAGGTGTATATCAATGGCAGGCCGGCTGACACTGAGCTTGAAAACCTGCAATACCAGTACATTGTCCGTACCGATGGCACTCCCCTCAATATGAGATCGCTTGAACGGCTGGATATTTATCCGGGTGATGTAACCAGGGCATCATCATCTGAATACTATATCTCGATCAAGGAAGAAAATGCAGAAAACCTGAGGAACTTCAGGAACGTTACCTCTGTAACCAGATGGGAGAACCCTCCGGGCAACTATTCCCGCGCAGTTTTCCCCCATGATCCGTTGTTTCCGTGGAACGAGGACAATTTCGGACCTCTTGTGATACCGGCAAAAGGAGTTACAGTCACCATCGATACCGGTAATATCTCACTGTACCGCAGAATAATCACAGCGTACGAGCTGAATGACCTGTATGTCAGCGACAACAAGATATTCATCAACGGAGAACAGGCTGATGAATATACATTTTTAATGGATTATTACTTCATGGTTGGCGACAACAGGCACAACTCGCTGGATTCAAGATACTGGGGTTTCGTGCCTGAAGACCATATAGTAGGCAGGCCGGTTTTCATCTGGCTGTCACTTGACAGTAACCGGTCATGGTTGAACAGGGTCAGATGGAGGCGTCTCTTTTCAGGGACAGGCTAGTCGTTAAAATATGATCAGAACGGGAAATCCTCATAGTCGACTTCCTGTTCAACCCTTTCGGTTTTCGGTCTCTCTGCTGTTTTGTGTATTGGATTGCCGTCCACGTAGATTGCCCTGTATGGACGTGTGGGACAGATATACTCACATGCTCCGCATCCTATGCATGTTGATTCATCAACCTCCGGAATTGTAAGTTCACCAATATAGGGTACCATATCGCACGCACGGGTGGGACAATGTTCTGAACATGCTCCGCATGATGTGTTATCTGTATAGACAACGCAATTCTCCCTCTCAAATTTCACCACACCTATTTGTGCAACATGCTTATCATCAACCGACAAGGGAAGTATAGCACCTGTCGGGCATACCTCACCACATGAGGTACAGTCGAAATTGCAAAAGCCGGCATGAAAGTCCATATGAGGTTGCAGAAAACCTCCAACACCATACTCAAGAAGTGAAGGTTGCAAAACATGTGTCGGGCATACGCCTACACAGAGGGTGCAGGCAGTGCACGCACTGTTAAAATGTTTGAGAGAAACGGAGCCCGGGGGCGAAACAGGATAATTCTTCTTCTCAGGTATCGTGGTATCCTGCTCCGGCTCGGGAATATCATCAGTCCCCGCCCTGGCAAAACGGTTTATTCCGAAAAATACAAGCAGAGAAGTAAGGATAAAGCTGCGTTTGGAATCATCAACAACGGGGTTTTCTGCAGGTTTTGCAGTTACATCAATCTTTTCGGGTGATGGAAGATAATCCTTATCTATCAGACTGATTTTTCTGCCATGGCGTGCAGAATATTTAACAGCATTGTCGGGGCATATCTTCAGGCAGTTATAGCATGCAACACATCGGGAAAAATCTACCGATCCATCCCTGAAACTCATACAGGATGATTTGCATACACGATCACACCTGCCACATTTTGAACATGCCTGTTCATCGATATATATCTGCAGCAGGGAAAATCTTGAAAGATACCCAAGAAGAGTGCCTACGGGGCATACAGTATTGCAATATAATCTTCCGTATTTAAGTGATAGCCAAACAACAAGAACAAGCATTAACAGGGGAAACAGCATCACCTCCCATCGTATGGCAGGAAGAGTCACGGGATACAGGGTATAAACTCCGCCGGAAACAAGCATGGGAGCCACCCAGTTATTTAAGCCAAGGGCAACCGGTTTGCCAAAATATGTCACAAACCTACCGAAATTACTGTAGGGATCCAGAAGACTCAGGATCAGGATGCTGCCAAACAACATGAACACCACGGTAAGTCCGAGCAATGAATACCTCAGTACAGTATGGGGTTTGGCATACCTGTATGGCCATTTTTTCCTGCGCAGTTTAACCGAGAGCCAGGATACAACATCCTGGAATATGCCCAGCGGGCATATTGTTGAACAGTACACCCTTCCGAAAAGCATTGTCAGCAGAAGGATAACAAGGAAGCCAAGCGCCGACAGGCCGGCTACCTGGAGTACCTTGACCACCGAAGGGGCAAACTGAAGGAAAAGAAACGATGATATGAAACCTTCAGAAAATGAATTTCTGAAATCTATGAAAATAAGAGTTGATACAACAAGGAAAAAGAGGGAGATAATAACCCTGAATGATTTCAGATACCTGGTTTGCATAACAGCAAATTATTATTAAAACTAAATAAACAAACAATCCGGTCTTAAACAGCAAACCCTGCACGGATGGTTGTGAATTTCTCCGGCAGGGTCAGCATCATGAAGTTTTGAGCCTAAACTACTATCCTGTGGATTGAGAGGTTCTCAAGTTCCATAGTCCCAACCCCCATTTCATGGGCAATCCTGATATGGCCGATCTGATGCGGCTCGGCTCCGAAAAGCCTGGCCGAAGCTGCATCGGCTGCTACCATGTCGGGCGATATCACAAGAGATCTCATCATAACTATATCATCTTCAGACACACCTCTCGGGCCGTTCTGCATCATTACCCTGTAGGCATCGACAATATTCAGGTCCGGTTTCCGCCAGGTACCAAAATCAGCAATACACTGCTGAAGGTTATTCCTGTGCCACCAGCGACGGTCCCATATAATACCCATGAGATTCTTCAGTGATATAGTTATCTGTGCACCACCGTGATGCTTAAGAACAGGTACGTTAATAAAAACATCAGTATTAAGAACAAGCTCATGCACCTTGGCCTCTTTCAGCTGCCTTCCTTGCGGTACTTTGACATCACGGTAAAAGCTTTCATCGTTACCCGGCAAAATTCTACCTCCGGCCGCATTGACTGCAGCCTCAATACCGCTATTCTGATAACTTCTCCTCCAGTTATCACAAGTATGGTCAAAGACCACAACCTCGCTGGCTCCGGCCTCATAGCACTTCTCAATTACCCTTCTGACCAGTCCGGGATTCGTATTCGCACCCCTCTCCGGAATAACATCCCATCCGATATTGGGTTTAACAAGAACGGACTGATTGGGTTTTACCCAGTTTCCCATTCCGCCCATAGCCTCAATTGCTTTGTCAAACATAGCTTCGGGCTCACCTCCCCTAACTGCAACAAGATCGTAGGGAGTATCCGTTTCCGGAAGCTCCGCGCCAAAAAGTTTGTTATAACCGGTAAACGATAATGTTGTGCCAGCAACAAAACCTGCTCCGACTGACTTACGTAAAAAATCACGTCTCTTCATAATATTTAAAGTTTTTTTACCTGATTATTTTCGGCATGGTATCCAGAAACAATAATAACAGGCAAACATTGTTTTAATTCAATACTTCTTTAAAAACGATAATTTGTTTATTTTTGATCTGTAAATATAAAAAAGATTTCTGCTACTTTAAATTAACAAATATTAAAGATAATTAAAAGACTATGATCATGAAGAACTCCGCTATCCTAAGCCTTAAAAGAGAAACTGTAACCACCCTGCTGATTGATTCGGCTGCTGTCCTGGTTATTCTGCTTGCACCTGCGCTGGCACACCTTCTGAGCTTTCCCGTGTTCTACCTTGAGCCAATGAGGATCATGCTTATACTCGCACTGGTACATACAAACAGAACAAATGCCTATGCACTGGCGGTAGCGCTTCCTGTTGTATCATTCATGATATCAGGACATCCGGTCCTTTTCAAGGCAGGCCTAATGTCGGCCGAATTTGCACTGAATGTATTCCTGTTCTATGAATTGTCGAAAAGGTTAAGGAATGTTTTTGGAGCGGTATTTTTCAGTATAGTGCTGAGCAAGATCGGATACTACATTGTAAAGGTAGCCATGCTGAATTATGCTCTTTTCAGTTCACCTCTGATCTCAATTCCTTTATGGATCCAGCTTGTAACTGCATCACTTTTCGCACTCTACGCAATGCTTGTGATTAAAAAACAATAATAATTACACCATTATATTTTATTAAGTGCCTGCCGGTTTTGCAGGCACTTTTTTTAATACCCGTAAGATGAGGCCAGACTTTGACACATTGCTCCTGTCAACGGCATACTTCCCGCCGATAGCATGGTTTGCACTTATTGCAGGTGCAAAACAAACATGTATTGAAAATCATGAGAACTACAGCAAGCAGAGTTACCGCAACAGATGCTGTATCATGTCCGCCAACGGATTGCTCCCATTGGTTATACCGGTAAAGAGAAAGCGAGAAAGGAAGACACCGGTTACAGAAGTAAGGCCCGATTACAGTTATCCATGGCAGAGACTGCACCACATCTCAATCGAGTCAGCCTACAGATCAGCTCCGTTTTATGAATATTATATTGATGAGATCATGCCGTTAATTGAAAAAAGATATTCCTGGCTGATCGAGCTTAACAATACAATTTCAGAGCGAATGTTAAAAGTACTCGAAATAGAAAAAGAGCTGGCTGAAACCAGTTACTACGAGAATATACCGGGACCGGCAACTTTAGATTTCAGGGAGAGGCTTCATCCCAAAAAGGGAGAATTCAATACCAGGGACACTATTGACTACCCGGAATACAGGCAGGTGTTCTCAGACAGGCACGGATTTATACCCAACCTCAGCATAATCGACCTTCTGTTCAATATTGGCCCTGATTCATCCGGATATATCAGGCGGTTATCAAAATCAATCCGGGTGTAAGGCCGGAAATATGCCTTCTGAACACCCGGATAGTTAACGGTTTACCGTTCTGATGCTATAAAGCCTGCTGTCAGAATCTTATTCCAGTTGTAAGCAAAAACCTGCTGTTGCTGCTCTGATTGAATGAGGGGTCAATAATCGCACACTCATAGGGCTGATAGTAATACTCATTTGCCGTGTAGGTATATCCCATATCTATATAGAACCTGCTTTCCCTGAAACCAATACCACCTGAATAAACTGTATAACCTGCACCCTCATTCAACTGGCCCGAGGCAAAGGGGCTGCCGTGGCTGGCAAACCCGCCTCTGAGCATAAACATACCAAGCCTCAGTTCTGCACCGGCCCTGATATTTCCCGCAGGACGATACACATCCTGTATAACCTGGTTTTCATAATAGAAATCATACCCGCCGTCAATTTCACGAAGCCTCATGGTGGTATAATCAATATACTCATAATCCACACTTACCACACCAAGTTGGAGAGGAAGCATCAAGGCAATACCCCCGATGGCCCTGAACGGTGTTGTTAACGAGTACTCCTTGAGACGGGGACCTATACGGTTGCCCTGAATGTTAGTGGGTTCGGCAACATAATTCTCACCGGTATTGAACCATGATTCCATCTGATGGTGATACTCATCAGTCAGGGTAAAGAACGTGGGAAGATGCACAGAACCGCCGATCCTAACAAATTCAACCGGCCTGTAAATGGCGCCAAGCTTGAAACTGTAACCGCGACCTGTAGTTTTAAGATTCTTCTTAAACAGGAGCTGGTCAAAATCACTCAGGTTAAGTTCATCAAATTCACTGTAATTGGAATTGCGGGTGTAACTGACCGACTCGATTCCGAAAGTGGCACCAAGGTATAGCTTGTGTTCATAGTTGGCTCCGAAGGAGAAAAGCCATTCACCCGTGTTTCCACTGGTCGATATCACCTCTCTCTGGGTCTGCCCGAGCATAACAGGTGTTTCATACCAGGTTGGAAACCCTGGAACTGTATCGATTATATAAGTATCAAAAGCCAGCCTTTCCCAGAACGGATCAAGATCGTCTGGATATACCCCGTTGGCCCCGTAGGGGCCGGCAATAAAGTAATCGGCTATCGAACTCTCAAAATTAACCCCCTCTACCACCTTGTTCCTGTTAAAATTGTTGTAGCGGTTATAGCCGAACCCAAAATTGGTACCGACCCAGCCGGTTTGATTATCATTATTGAAGCTCGCTACAAATCCGAGATTGTACATGCCAAAATCATATTTGGTATCAGATCTGCGCGTACCCATGTAACGCGAACTGATATCGTCGTATCCAAAAGCAGGAGTAAATGTAAACTCAGTGGTCCTGAAAACCGCTATACCGGCCGGATTATATCCAAGAGATGAGAAATCACCTCCAAGTGAGGCGAATGCTCCACCCATGGCCCCCGCCCGTGCAGTAGAACCAAAGAATTTCTGTGAGAACCTCAGTGCATCGGATTCGTTCTGAGCAAAGCCCGGACCAGTAAAAAGAACCGCCGATAGTATAATGATTATTATACGCTTCATTTGATTATAATTGTTTGTTTTTTAAACTGATGTATTCTATATGACCGGTCTATCTCCGGCCTCCGCTACCGCCGGAACCGCGTCCGCCACCTGATGAACTGCCGGTCGAAGTACCTGATGATACAGCACCTCCGCCACCGGAACTCCTACCACTTGATACTGCCGGCCTGCTGGTTGTTCCCGGAGAACCGGCTCTGGTGGTAGAGGCCGGCCTTTGAGGTGGCGGGGCGGCGGTCCTGACTGATGAGCCGCTGGTTCCTGAAGTCCGGCTGTCGGGCCGGTTATATGTGGCACTGCTGGCAGGCCTGGTATATGTAGAACTCCCGGTCGTACTGGTCCGTTCAGGTGGAGGAGCGCTCCTTGTCTGATAATTTATGCTGCTCCTGTTATATGTTACACGATCGCCGGGAGCAGGCCGTGTATAGGTCGGCGTAGACTGTTGCTGTGTTACGGTACCGGCCTCGTCCCTGCCGCGTGTTGTCCTGGTGGTTGTACCTGCCGGGCGGGTGGTTGTACCTGCCGGACGGGTGGTTGTGCCTGCCGGACGGGTAGTCGTGCCTGCCGGACGGGTGGTTGTGCCTGCCGGACGGG
>REEN01000025.1 GCA_007695015.1 Marinilabiliales bacterium | reverse complement strand
CTGCTGATGCTTTATGTTATCAGCCAGTATTCGACTGACAGGTTTCATGAGAACAGAGACCGCATAGTCAGGGTTGAATTTAATAACCAGGTCATCAATCCCCCGCAGAATGCCGATTTTCTTGCTGAGAACTTCCCCGGGATCGAAAAGGTTTCCCGGATAGATTTTTATAATTCGTCACCGTCCTTTGAGTATGGAGACAAAAGCTACAGGTTCAGCAATATCATATGGGCTGACTCCACCTTTTTCGACATATTCTCGTTCCGCCTGCTTCAGGGAAATCGCGGGAGCATTCTGGCATCCCCCTATGAAATTGTTATCACCGAGAGCCTTGCAAGCAGGGTTTTCGGAAACGGCTCACCGGTGGGCCGTGTCATATACATGAGAAACAACCAGCCATTCACGGTAACCGGCGTGATGGAAGACCCCCCTCCGAATTCCACTATCCAGGCAGAAGCTGTCGGGTCATTCCTTTCGGTGCCCTGGATCATGGGTTTTTCTGAACTGGGAGAACTTTCATCATACGCAAATTTCAGTATTTACCTTTTGCTTGCCGGTGGCGCCGATGCCGGACTTCTGGAAGAGGATATTTACCGGGAAAGGTTCGAAAACAGCGGACTGACTGATGAAGATGAGTTCAGCCTGACGGTGAGGCTCAGGCCACTGGGAGAAACCTATTTTGCAGAAGGGGTGGAGTTTGACCGGGGCATCAGGAAGGGCAACAGGCCTTTTGTCCTGATATTCCTTACTTCCGCGGTTTTTATACTTCTGATTGCAGCGATCAATTTTATTAACCTGTCCACTGCAGCAGCTTCGACCAGGGCCCGGGAGATCGGGGTCAGGAAAGTGGCCGGGGCAGGCCGGTCAGTTCTGGTGCTGCAGTTTCTTGTGGAGACCGTAATCCTGTGCCTGGCAGCCGGGATTATTGCAGTTGCAGTTGTTGAGCTGACCCTTCCTCCATTCAACAGGCTTGTGCTGGCAAATATGCATATTGACTATCTTTCAGGCTTCTTGCTCATTGTTCTTTCAGGAGCCGTAATCCTCGGTCTTGTTGCCGGGTTGTACCCTGCGTTTTACCTGACCGGGTTCAGTCCCGTGACCGTGCTTAAGGGCGGTACCGGTACGGGGCCTGCAGGAGGATTATTCCGCAAAGTGCTGATTGTCGTTCAATATGTTATCTCAATTATACTCATAATCTCCACACTGGTTGTAACCAGCCAGATCAGGTTCATGAAGAATAAGGACCTCGGGTTCGACAGCAGTAATATAGTCTGTTTTTCACTGACAGAACAGGAACAGCACCAATCAAAGGACCTGATCAGGGAACGTATGCTGAAGCATCCGGGCATACTTGATCTTGCATATTCCAACAATATTCCCGGCAGGGTAATGATGAAACAGGGTTTTTATTATCTTGACGAGGTCAACAGTTTTTATTCGTTACCGGTTACTGAAGATTATATCAGGCTGATGGGGCTGAGAATAGCAGAAGGGAGGGATTTCATTGAGGGAAGTATATACGACCGTGAGAATGGTTATATAATAAACCGGACTGCAGCCAGGATGATTTATGGAGATGAGCCGGCAGCCGGCAAAAGATTCAGGTTGTGGGAGCGGGAGGAGTTTGGTGAAGTGATTGGCGTGGTGGAGGATTTTAACTTTCACTCCCTCCATAATGATATAGAACCGCTGGTAATTTATTACAGGCCCGACTGGTGTTCGGTGGTCAACCTGAAATTAAGGCCCGGCAGCGAGGCTGAGGCACTTGTTCATATTGAGAATGTCTGGTCGGAACTGTTCCCGGCCGCCAGCCTCAATTACTATTTTCTCGATGATAGCTTTGAGTATTTGTACCGCACTGAGGAGAGATTCGGCAGGATGTTCGGCAATGCTGCACTGCTTGCCATATTCATTGCATCTATAGGTCTGTACGGACTGACCTCGTTCATTGTCCTCAGAAGGACCAGGGAGATCGGGATAAGGAAGGTTATGGGTGCCGGTGAATTGCAGGTGACCGCTATGATCGTAGGCGATTTTACCCGGTGGGTCATTATCGCCAATATCATTGCCTGGCCGCTTGCATGGTATCTTATGCAGGAGTGGCTTGCAGGCTTTGCATACAGTACAACCGCAGGAATTCACCTGTTCATTGCTGCGGGAGTGCTTGCATGGTTAATCAGCCTCGCCACCGTATCATCACTTGCATTGAGGGCTGCCCGTACCAACCCGGCAGATTCATTGCGTGACGAGTAGTTTTTTACGGGACATTGTAACCTGAAGGTAAGTTGAACGTCATATTTGCAAATCTAAGGTTTGACAACCCGGTATTCCGGATAAAGCATATTAGGAATGATCAGAAACTATATTATTACAGCTATCCGGAATATCTCCAAAAGAGGAGTTTTTTCGGTAATCAATATTGCAGGACTTGCAATTGGAATTGCCTGCAGTATACTTATCCTGATGTGGGTGGATCATGAACTCAGCTACGACAGGTTTCATGAGCGGCATAAGGATATCTACCGCATAGGCTTCAGGGCAGAGATGCTTGGTACCTCCATGGATGTGCCGGTAGCCATGGCGCCACTTGCCGCCGAGCTGAAACAGATCTTTCCCGAGGTTGATGATGTTGTCAGGATAAATGTTCCTGAAAACAATAATGTGTCAGTTAACAATGAGCATTATGTTGAACCGTTGATCATAAAAGCCGATTCATCATTCTTTTCATTTTTTGGTTTTGATCTCGAGACCGGAGATCCCGGCCGGGTCCTGAGGGATCCTTTCAGCATTGTCATCACAAGGGATCTTGCAACCAAATACTTCGGCAACGAGAACCCGGTGGGTGAGGTTATCAGGCTTAACAATACACATGATTATACCATAACAGGCGTTGCCGCCAATCCTCCCTCCAATTCACATATAACGTTCAGTGCTGTTGTGCCTTTCATGTCACTGTATGAGATCCGCGGCCAGGGGTCGATGGACCATTGGCTAAGCCTGTCATATTTTACCTATTTCCGTGTTAACGAAAGTTATGTAGAGGGGGCATTTTTCGGCAGGCTTGCAGATCTTTTTGAAGAGAGGTTCGGGGAGCAGGCCAGGGAGTACGGGATTGCCATAGAACCTTTCCTTCAGCCAGTCGCCTCCATACATCTGGGCTCCGATATGATTGTAGAGCTTTCCCCGCCCGGGAACAAGGCAAGTGTATACATTTTCCTGGCTGTTTCCATATTCATTCTGGGGCTTGCCTGCATTAACTTCATGAACCTTTCGACGGCAAAGGCATCGGTCAGGTCAAAGGAGGTTGGAATAAGAAAAGTTACCGGCGCAACGAGGGGACATCTTATAAGACAGTTTCTGGGTGAATCGACAGTATATTCATTGATAGCGGCATTGCTGGCAATTCCGATGGTTGAACTCGGGCTTCCCTATTTCAATAATATAACCGGTCTGGAGATGTCTTTTTTCAGCGGGGCCAATCACAGGATACTGCTTATGTTTCCGCTGTTTATATTATTTGTGGGAGTTGCCGCCGGCAGCTACCCCGCTTTTGTTCTCTCTGCATGGAATCCGCTGAAGACCATCAGGGGAGGCAAAGCCGAGTCGTCAGGCCGGTCATGGTTGAGGAGCGGACTGATAGTATTCCAGATGATAATTTCAATAACCCTGGTGATCTGTACCGGCTTCGTCTGGAAGCAGCTAAATTACATTAACAGTAAGGACCTGGGTTTTGAAAAGCATGACAAGATAATAGTAAATCTGATAACCAGGGATATGCGAAGCAGGTACGAGGTGATAGAACAGCAACTGCAGGGAATTCCCGGCGTAAACGGTATCAGCTTCTCAACATCATACCCGGGAACAGTATTCAGTGGTACGGGTTACAAATATGAGGGGGCTGATGATGAGTCGGTTATTAATTTTTTTCATTGTGACCAAAATTACATTGAACTGATGGATATCAGGATATTGCAGGGCAGGAACTTTGACGGGGCCTATGCTACTGATACCATGGCGGTGCTGGTTAATGAAACAGCGGCACGTACATTCGGGTGGACCGACCCGTTGGGAATGACAATCATCAGGCCAAGGGGTGAGGATAGTGAGACATACCATGTGATTGGGGTTGTGGGTGACTTTCACTTCAAGTCGATGCACCAGTTGGTGGAACCTCTGTTAATTCACCTTCTCAGGGGTTTTCCCAGGTACATGACCCTTGATATATCACCGGTTAATTTCCATCTGGTAATTGCAGACATAAGGGATGCCTGGGATGAGATAAATCCCGGTGATCCCTTTGAGTTTAAACTGCTGTCAGACGAATATGATTTTCATTACAGGTCGGAGATCCAGTTGGGACGCATATTCACCTTTTTCAGCCTTCTTGCTTTCCTGATAGCCGCCCTGGGAATGTACGGGCTCTCTTCATTCATGGTTGAGAACAAGACGAAAGAGATCGGCGTAAGAAAAGTGTTCGGCGCCAGCGAAAAATCAATTGTGCTGATCTTCTTCAAACAATTCGGGATATGGCTCATTTTGGCAAATGTTGTGTCATGGGTGCTTGCATGGTATTTTACCGGCAGGTGGCTGGAGATGTTTGCGTACAGGATACAGGTTGCTGATCCGTTAGTCTTTGCCGCTGCCGCCTTATTGTCGGTTATGGTGGTGTTTATCGCTTCAGGGTACCAGTCCCTTAAAGCCGCCCTGATAGATCCTGCAAGGTCTCTCAGGTACGAGTAAGAGTTCGCTTCCGTACACCAGGTGTATCGTAACCGTACATCAAAAGAGCAGGCAAACACTTTTCGTAATAGATAAGCATCAGTATGTTAGCTTGTTGAATGGACTGGCCCGGACTTTGATGCTGAATAATCCCACGATGTGTAACAATGTCTGTTTGCTGTCGTCAGCAGATAAAAAGTAACCGGAGATGTTTAAAAACTATATCACTATTGCATACCGTAACCTGATACGCAAGAAGGGTTATTCATTCATCAATATCTCAGGGCTGGCAATAGGTATGGCCAGTTCAATCATTATATTGCTGTTTGTTCAGGACGAGCTCAGTTATGACAGGTATAATGAGAATGCGCCCAGTATTTACCGTGTATGCATGAAGGCCAGCATGCAGGGGAATCCTTTCAATGCTCCCATTACACCCGCCCCTATGGCTGCTGCAATAGTCGCCGATTACCCGGAAGTAATAAGTGCTGCCAGGTTCTACAATTTTGATGCGACGCCTGTGTTGCGTTACGGCGACCGGAACTTTATAGAGCGGGGGTTTGTATGGGCCGACTCAACGGTTTTTGACATATTCACCTTCCCGATGATCGAGGGAGATCCTGAAAACGCGCTTAACCGGCCTCATACTTTGGTTCTTACAGAGTCTGCTGCCGTTAAGTATTTTGGCGATGAAGATCCTTTGGGCAGGACCCTTGAATTTGGAAGTGAAAGAATTCCTTTTGAGGTGACCGGAATTATTACCGACCTGCCATCCAACTCCCATTTTTCATTTGATGTGATGGCCTCATTTGTTTCAATACCGCAGCACCAGAACCAGATGTGGGTCAGCAATAATTATTTCACATACCTGCTTCTTGACGAAAGGACAGATCCGAAGGCCCTGGAAGCGAAATTCCCGGAAATGCTCGAGAGGTATCTGGGTCCCCAGGTTGAGATGGCCATGGGTATAACTCTTGAGGAGCTCTATGAAAGCGGCGATGAATGGGGGTACTACCTGCAGCCCCTTACCAGTATTCATCTGCATTCCGACCTGCAATATGAGATCCAGGCTAACGGGAGCATGACCACAGTGATAGTGTTTTCAATAATTGCCCTGTTTATTCTGATCATTGCCAGCATTAATTTCATGAACCTGTCCACTGCGCGGTCAGCAGGCAGAGCCAGGGAGATCGGACTCAAGAAAGTTGTCGGTTCAGGCAGGGGCCAGCTCATAAATCAGTTCATCGGCGAGTCGGTTTTTCTCAGTTATATTTCGCTTATTTTTGCCCTGCTTCTTGTTGAGTTGTTCATTCCCGCTTTCAATACCATTGCCGACAAACAACTGCAATTACAATACTTCTCAAGCTGGTACACTATTCCGGGGCTCCTCCTGACAGGACTTGTTGTTGGATTCATGTCAGGCAGCTACCCGGCGTTTTATCTTGCTTCGTTCGAACCTGTCAGGGTGCTGAAGGGCAAGTTGCAGTCGGGCATGAAAAGTTCAAGGCTCAGGTCGTTACTTGTAGTTTTCCAGTTTGTAATTACCATAGTGTTGGTGATAAGCACATTTACTGTTTACCGCCAGATGCAATATATCACCAGCAAGGATATGGGTATGAACCCTGAAGATGTGATGGTCATTCATCGTGCCTATTCCATACCCTTTGAGCAGAGAGAAACCTTCTGCAGTCAACTGGAGGAATATGCTGAGATCATCCATGCGTCAAAAGCTCATGCAATTCCGGGAACTCCTTTCAGCGGCAACGCTTTCAGGCGTGAGGGATCACCATCGCGCGAGCAACATATTATTTCGAATGCCTGGGTAGATTGGGATTATGCCGATGTGTTGCAACTTCAGTTAGTTGAGGGAAGGTTCTTTTCGCGTGATTATGCCAGCGATACCCTGGCAGTAGTGCTTAATCAGACTGCGGTGCGGCAGATGGGCTATGAGGACCCGGTTGGGAAAAGGGTTCTGCAAACCGCTGCAGGCGGCACCCAGGATGCTCCGGCCGATCTGGCTTTCACAATAATCGGGGTAGTTAAGGATTTTCATTTTGAATCCCTGCACCAGACTATCAGTCCCATGATTCTGAATCCCGGTCAATGGGGCAGTTTTGTAATTGCAAGGATACAACCAGGCAGAGCCGCTGCTGCTATTGGGCTAGTCAATGACATATGGAATGAATTTGTTGATGACCAGCCTTTTGAATATTCATTCCTGTCTGATGACCTCATTGCCGGGTACCGGACTGAGTACAGGACCGGGTTGATTTTTACCATTTTTGCAGTTCTTTCCATTTTCATAGCCTGCTTGGGACTGCTCGGACTGGCATCTTTTACAACCGAGCAGCGAAACAAAGAGATCGGTATCAGGAAGGCAATGGGTGCATCAGTGGGCTCTGTAATGCTTTTGCTCTCAAAGGAGGTAAATTATCTTTTATTGATATCTACCGTCATTTCATGGCCTGTGGCCTGGTATTTAATGAACAGATGGCTTGATAATTTTGCGTACCGTGCTGATCCCGGCCTGATGCTGTTCGTAGCGGCATCGGTATTGACCTACATTATCGCGCTGGCAACAGTAAGCTTCCGGGCATACCGGGCGGCAACACTCAATCCTGTCGATACACTGAGGGATGAATAAAAATTCAGCAGCCAGTTACCCGTTACCCCGGTGCAGCCGTTGCACCCTTATTGAAGGGTTCTTTCAGCATCGACAGTCATCCGGATTGATCTGAATAAGTGATCATTTTGCCTACCGGTGCTTTTCCAGTAGTTCACGTCCGTGTGTCGTTGTGATACCGCGTGTCATGCTGATAATAATATTTTCGTAGACTTCGGTTATAGGATATCTTGACGGGGGAAAAGCAGTCTGGTCAGATATCAGGAACAGCTGCTCAATAAGTATCATGGCAATGATCTCCTCATTTATATCTTCAAGATAAATCCCCTGTTCTTTACCCTTTTTCAGCAGTCCCAGGATAAGATTGAAGGTATAGACCTTGCTTTCCTGCACTTTTTCCTTCCAGATGGCCGGGTACAACCGTTTAAGGTCTGAAAAGTAATCGGGATTGACCTGTGAGAGTATCTCTGACCCGGTTTTAAGAAACATAAGGACCGCCTCAATGATATTGCCAGATTGTTCAATAATTAAATTGTTGATCTCTGAGTGTCTGCGATTTTCATAGTCAAGCGATTCTCTTATCAACTCGTCCTTGTCTTTGAAATTCTCGTAGATCGTTCTTTTTGAAATCATTAGTTTTTTTGCAATGGTGTCCATTTTGATCTTTTTTACACCATTGGCCATAAAAAGCTTTCCAGCTTCGGCGATTATCTTATCCCTGATATCCATATAAGATAAAATTGAGCTGATAAAGATATATTAATCCGTTAATAAATTCCACATTCAGCTTCGTTTTAAGGTGATACAGATCACCTCCCTTCCCGAAACCCGTTGTCGCCATTACCGTAATAATCAATGAACTGATACTGGTTTTTTATCAATAAAACCTTTCCCATGAGGACACCGACAAAAATTATCATGATAGTAGTTATAATACTCACAATCTTTGCTCAGTCCTGCAATCTGCAACCTGTTTGTCCCGTGTATGCAAATACAGATGAACAGGAGGAGGCTGGTGTGAATATTTGAAATATTGTTGGATTTCATTGCATTTTTTCATAAATTGTTAGCATAAAAATGATCGGTTCAGGCAGGGGGCCTTGCCCGATCTTTGTTACTGCTCTGTATTGACGGCTGCAGTTCTCAAATTTTTCCCTGGCCCGGCATTTGTGCAGCCGTGATAAACGATCCCTTCGGGATCTTGACAGTCCGCATGACTGATGCGGGATGCGACATGCTTATAAAACTTGAATGAGCCACCTGAAATAATTAACTTCATTAAACTGCTGAATAAAGATGAAAACAATCGGATTAGCAATAACGGCCTGTATTCTCGGCCTTCTTCTTTTATCATCCTGCGGCCGGAGTGATGAGGTCAGGATCGGGTTCAGCGTTGGACCTTCGCATGAGAGATGGGAAAAGGACATTGATTATTTTTCTGCCCGGATCAGGAATGCCGGTGCGACCCTCTATGTTGCCGAAGCGGAAAACAGTCACCAGAAACAGATGGAACAGGTCCGCGACCTTCTGAAACGCGGCATAGATGTCCTTGTAATAGTGCCGGTCGATAGCCGGAAAGCTTCCGAGATTGTCTGCCTCGCACATGAAAACGGTATCAGGGTAATTGCCTATGACCGGATAGTAAATGATTGCGATCTGGACTTCTATATCTCATTTGACAATATGCGTGTCGGTGAGATGCAGGCTGAATACCTTTCGCGAATGAGGCCTGAGGGATACTATGCATTGCTGGGGGGAGATGCCGGCGACAACAATTCAATTCTTTTAAGGCTGGGGCAGATGAACGTGCTGGCACCCCTTGTTGAGTCCAGGAAGATCTCAGTAGTTGTGGATCAATATATTCCTGGATGGAACGCTGATGAGGCTTACCGGATAGTTGACAATTACCTGAGTGAGAATCCGGGACGGCTTGATGCAGTTGTAGCATCGAACGATCATATTGCCGGAGGGGCGTTCAGGGCCCTTGAGAAACATGGTCTGGCCGGCAAGGTGCTGCTTTCCGGGCAGGATGCTGAAGCGGAGGCTTGCAGGAGAATAATAGAAGGCAAACAGACAATGACGGTTTACAAATACATTGAAACCCTGGCAACATCGGCAGCATCTACTGCGTTGGCGCTTGCAAGGGGTGAACCCGTCATGAATACGCAACTTTCAATAAATAACGGCCAGGTTATGGTTCCTTCCATACTTCTCTCTTCTATGGTTTCGGTTCATCCGGAGAACCTGAGAATGACCGTTATAGCCGACGGCTATATTGATGAGTCCATGGTCTTTGAGAACAGGTAACCAGCCTTAGCTACTATCAGAACATTCCCCTGATAAAATCATCAGGGGTGATGTTTTCTATATAATTGTTTAATGCTACAGGCTTTAACCTTCGCCGCAACTCACCTTTTTCGTGCCTCGCACCTTCAAGGATGCCTTCCAGAACATAGAGATCTGCACCTGCCGGTTGATCACTGTAAATATTCGCTTTCCTGATTATGCCGCCCGAAACATTTAGACAGATCCTTACAACGCCTCCGTTTGTCACAACCGACTTTTCAAAGTCATAATCGGGAGAGTAGCCAAAGTTCCACTCCCATGTATTGTACTTATCGGTGCGAAGCTTTTCTATCGATGCAAGGTCATTGTCAGAGAACTCATAGACCATTGAGTCATGCCGGGTCTTCATGATATGGTCAAGAATAAGATCCCTGAACTGCACCACGTTCATATCAATATCAAGATGGTCTTTAATGTTTGTTACCCGGCTGCGAATGCTTTTTACCGCTTTGCTCCGGTATTTCAAGGGATTGACCCTCAGGGCCATACTGAGCTCATCCATTTCAGACGAGAAAAGCAGCGTGCCATGGTGCAGCACCCTCTTTCTGTAGACATGCTCGGCATTTCCTGAAATTTTTCTGCCTTTGATCGTGAGGTTGTTCTTCCCGGTAAATTCTGCATCGACGCCCAGTTTCCGGAGAACTTCCTGGACAGGAAGGGTGAATCTTTTGAAATCAACCAGTTTCCCTTCTTTGCCGTTAACGATGAATGTGAAATTCAGGTTGCCCAGGTCATGGTAAACAGCCCCTCCCCCCGACAGCCTCCTGGCAACCCCGATTCCCTTTTCGCGCACATGATCCATGTTGATCTCGGCAAGGGTGTTCTGATGCTTTCCTACAACGATTGTTCTCTCGTTCCGCCAAAGCATGAAGCAGTCCACGGTAAAATTGTGCAGCAGGTAGTCCTCTGCTGCCAGGTTGAACCAGGGATCTGTTGAATTGTTAATTATACAGAGCATTTCAGGTGGACTTTATAACCGTCTGCCTGGCAGGATGGTCTTGTCATTAATTGGTGATACGAAGCCTTGAACCCTCTATCACGGTCCTGTACTGTTTCAGGGGACGCCTTGCCGGGCCTTTAACGACGTCGCCGTTGAAAAAAAGCTCAAATTCAGAGCCGCAGCAGGGGCAGACAGCCCTGAGCTCTGCATCGTCAAAATCTACTGCGCAGTTATCCTCAGGCTGGAACGGGCAGGTCCTGTCAAAGGCGTTGAATTGCCGGTCCTCCAGCCTGAACAGCAGAATGCCGTTGACACCTGCATTATCGATCATCATTGCTTGGTTTATGCCGAGAGTTGCCTGTAAATGAGAGAGAAACAAATATTCGTCAACCCTCACATTGGGTATCCAGTTGTCATAATCGTCACAACCGATAAATGTTGAGATCAGCAATGAAATAATAAATATTTTTATTAATTTTGGACTGGGAAACATAAGTCTGCCGGATAATTATTTGCAAACCTACACGAAATTTTGTTTATCTTAAAGATATTACATGATTTTGGAGTAGTTTTTTTAGCTGTACCCGGGGAGAATGCCGGATGATAAAAGTGTTTCCCTGAACCGGTTAAAAGTAAATCATATTGTTATGGAAGGCTTTTTCGAAACTTTTATATACCTGATCATTACCGTAGTAATATTGGTGCTGAGTATGCGGAAGAAGAAGCAGCCCGTGCAGGCGCCTGAAGATGAGGAGGGTCCCGGAGATCCCCTCTCAGAGCTGTTCTCTGATGAGGATGAACAGGAGGAATATCAGCCGGCTCCGGAACCGGCTACCGTCCAGGCTGAAAGCAGCAGTGCTTCAGATGGCAGGCCGGTTCAGTGGATGTCTGATGCAGAGGCAAAAGAGATGCTGATGGATGCCGAAGCAGTGATGAAGGAGGCTGCAGAGAACAATCCGATAGCCGAGTTCGAGGGACAGACGGAGCCGGTGGAGGATGATGCGTATGATACAGGCAGCTATGAAAAAGAGGGTGTTTCTTTCAACCTGAAAAAGGCTGTCATCTATTCTGAGATATTAGGCAGGCGAACATAATAGTTTGCATTGCCGGTAAAAAATTAATTTTCCCATTTACAGATTTCCAGCAAATTCTAAGATTTAACCGGGTTTATTACGATAATGAGGAATGCGGTGTTGATAGATTTTGGTATTGTCCGATTTATGGACTTTGAGGATTAAAATTATTAATTTTGCCCAGGAAAGAGTTCCGGGTAACCGGAATTCTTTTTTGTTTTATTAAAACAACAGAGATCATGAATAAAGTCTCTTATCTTACTGAAGAAGGAATGAAGAAGCTTAAGGCAGAGCTTGAGCATCTAAGGGGTGTGGAACGCCCTGCAATTTCGCGGCAGATAGCCGAAGCACGGGATAAAGGCGATCTTTCTGAGAATGCAGAATATGAAGCCGCCAAGGAGGCGCAGGCAATGCTTGAGTTAAAGATCAGCAGGCTGGAAGATTCCCTTGCCAATTCAAGAATTCTTGATGAATCGCTGATTGATATCAGCACGGTGCAGATACTGAACAAGGTAAAGATCAGGAATAAGGCCAGCAAAGCAGTTATGGAATATGTAATTGTATCGGAAACCGAGGCCGATATAAAAGCCGGTAAGATATCCGTCAACACTCCGATAGCCAAGGGGCTTCTTGGACGAACTGTTGGTGAGGAGGTGGAAGTCACAGTCCCTTCCGGGATAATCAATCTTGAAATTCTTGAGATCTCTCGATAAAACAAAAATATACGTTTATGGCTACCATTTTCAGCAAAATAGTAAAAGGGGAGATCCCTTCACACAAGATAGCTGAGGATGACGACTACCTCGCTTTTCTTGATATAAACCCCCTTGCCAGGGGACATGTTCTTGTTATACCGAAGCAGGAGACAGATTATATATTTGACATGGAGAATGATCTCCTTGGCGGAATGATGATTTTTTCAAAGAAGGTGGCAAGGGCGATTGAAAAGGTTGTGCCCTGCAAGCGGATCGGCCTTGCGGTGCTTGGCCTTGAGGTTCCTCATGCACATATACACCTTATACCTATTAACAGGCTTGATGATATTAACTTTGGCCGCCCGAAGCTGAAGTTCAGCAGCAGCGAACTTGCAGACATTGCGGCGAGTATCAGGAAAGCCATGGAATAAAGCGACAAGTTGAACCACAGAGGCCTGCCTGTCAGACGACAAGCAGGCCTTTTTAGTAGCGGGGGCAGGACTCGAACCTGCGACCTTTGGGTTATGAGCCCAACGAGCTGCCACTGCTCCACCCCGCAATATGAGTGCAAAAGTAATGTAAGTTTGATTAAACGCAAAACTTTTCCTGTTTATTGCTGGTTGTTTTTTGAGCATATCATAATTATTTGCCGGCTGGTAATGTTCTATACCACGGGGTTTGTCTTCACTCCGACGGATGAGGATATTGCCCTGTGTGCAGACCGGTATCAAATGAATCTTATTATCTTTGCATCAGATAAGTAATAGAATCCGTTTATGGCGAAGGAGAAGAAAAAAGGTTTTTTTAAACGTCTCAGGCATAAGTACCGGTTAATCATATTCAATGATAATACCTATGAGGAGGTAATCTCAATAAAGCTGACCAAGCTGAACCTCCTGTCGCTTGTTGGCGGATCGGCCATTATACTGATAGCGCTTGTTACCGTTCTGATAGCTTTTACCCCGATAAGGGAGTTCATCCCGGGCTATCCTGACGGCACTATGCGCCGGGAGCTTATCATGAATGCAATAAAGCTTGATTCCCTGGAGAATGAGCTCAGGATAAGGGAGCAGTTTGTTGAGAACATCAGGGATATAATCTCGGGACGTGAACCCCGTACTTTCGAATATACACCCGATACTGCCATGAGGGTTGATGACATACATTTTACCCGGTCAGAATACGACTCCATATTACGGACCCAGATTGAAGGATCAGAGCAATTCAGCCTTGAGGTGACAAATGACATGATACTGGCAGGGAACCCCCCGGCAGCACACTTTCTGCCTCCTACAACAGGCCTGATCATAAACAGGTTCAACCCCCAGATCAGTCATTACGGTGTCGACCTGGTTACAGAGATCAATCAGCCGGTACTTGCTGTTATGGATGGTACGGTGACTTTCGCAAACTGGACGGTAGAAACAGGTTATGTGATCCAGGTACAGCATGACAACAACTATCTCTCTCTATACAAGCATAATGCGGAGTTACTTAAACGGGTCGGGGAGCAGGTAAGTGCCGGCGAGGCAATAGCTATTGTAGGCAATTCGGGTGAACTCACTACCGGGCCGCATCTTCATTTTGAGTTGTGGCAGAACGGTTCACCCCTTAATCCCGAACATTATATCCTGTTTTAAGGTTCAAACTACCGCCAGTGCCTGTTTATGAATAATCCATCCAAAATATTCTGCAGAACCCATCATGATCATGCATGGATTCTCAACCGATACATAGATATGAAAAAATGTGCCGGATGAAGAAAAGAATTGCCATACTTGGTTCAACAGGTTCAATCGGGACGCAGGCTCTCGAAGTCATTCAGAAACACAGTGACGTGTTTGAGGTTGAGGTGCTGACCGCCTACAATAACGTACAGTTACTGATTGAACAGGCGGTAATATTCCAGCCAAATGCTGTTGTAATAGGCAATGCTGATAAATATGCCATTCTGGCCGGGGCATTGCAGAATCATCCGATAAAGGTCTATGCAGGCACCGATGCACTGGAACAGATCGTCGCTCTGGAGACGATCGACATCGTATTGGCTGCCATGGTCGGGTTTTCGGGACTTATTCCTACACTGAACGCGATCGGTGCCGGCAAACCGGTTGCCCTTGCCAACAAGGAGACACTTGTGGTTGCCGGAGAACTGATCACGCTACTTTCTATGGAGCGAAAGGTTCCCGTGATTCCGGTCGACTCAGAGCATTCGGCAATTTTCCAGTGCCTGGCCGGAGAATCCGGACCTATTGAGAAGGTGATCCTTACAGCATCAGGCGGACCGTTCAGGGGAAAGACAAGGGGCTATCTTGAAAATGTTACCAGGAAAGAAGCATTGCGTCATCCTAACTGGTCAATGGGCGCTAAAATAACCATTGACTCTGCTACGTTAATGAATAAGGGACTGGAGGTAATCGAGGCCAGGTGGCTTTTCGGATTGCAACCCGGCCAGATAGAGGTTGTAATTCATCCGCAGTCAATACTGCATTCGATGGTTCAGTTTATTGATGGATCGATCAAGGCACAGATGGGCCTTCCCGACATGAAGCTGCCAATACTCTATGCTTTATCATATCCTGACAGAATAAAGTCGGATTTTCCCCGTTTCAGCTTTGCCGATTATCCTGAACTGAGTTTCGAAACACCTGACATGAACAGCTTCCCAAATCTGTTTCTTGCCTACCAGGCAATGAATACAGGCGGGACAATGCCCTGCGTATTAAATGCAGCGAATGAGATTGCTGTCGAGGCTTTTCTTAATGACAGGATAGGGTTTTATGGTATATCATCAATTATTGAGAAAACGATGGGGAAGATTACCCATGTAAAATCTCCCGGTCTGGATGATTACAGGGATGCTGACAGGGAAGCAAGGTCTTTCGCTGAAAGTCTTATATGATCATTAACCTGATTATGGGAAACAGGTTTTGAATTTGTATTTTTGCATGCTGAAAATAAATTGAAATGGAAATACTTGTAAAGGCGGCACAGTTTTTTCTGGCCCTTTCGATACTGATCATACTCCATGAGCTGGGACATTTCCTGTTTGCCCGCCTCTTTAATACAAGGGTTGAAAAGTTTTACCTCTTTTTTAATCCCTGGTTCACACTCTTCAAAGTGAAAAGAGGAGAGACCGAGTTCGGACTTGGCTGGCTGCCCCTTGGCGGCTATGTTAAGATATCCGGAATGATCGATGAGTCGATGGATAAGGATCAATTAAGACGTGATCCGCAGCCATGGGAATTCAGGTCCAAGCCCACCTGGCAAAGGCTTCTCATAATGCTTGGTGGTGTGATGGTAAATTTTGTCCTTGCGCTTGTGATTTATGCTTCAATGCTTTATGCCTGGGGAGAAAAATATTTGCCTGCAGAGAACCTTACCTGGGGCATACATGCAGATTCACTGGCCAGGGATATGGGGCTTAAACACGGTGATGTAATTATTTCACTCGACAATAAGCCGGTTGATCAGTATTTTCAGATCGTTCCGGCCATAGTGCTTGACAACGTGCGAACAATCCAGGTTGAGCGTGACGGTGAGATTGCCGAAGTGGCAGTTCCCGGTGACCTGGTACCAAAACTGCTTGCTGGGACCCCGTTTTTTGATATCAGGATACCTTTTATTGTCAGGGAATTTTCCGACAACTCACCTGCGCGTGACGCCGGAATAAAACAGGGTGACCGCATAACAGGCCTGAACGGTGAACACCTTCCTTTTTTCCTTGAATTCAGGGAACAACTTATCGCCAACCGCGGTAATGATGTGGTTGTGACCGTTGAAAGAGACGGTATGCCTCTCGAGATACCCCTTACCGTAACCGAAGAGGGTCTTATGGGGGTTATGCCTGAGGGTGAGCTTGCCAGGTTTTTTGACCTGAAAACAACTGAATACACATTTATTGAAGCCATTCCGGCCGGTATCAGCAAAGGCCTTGCGACTTTCAGCAGTTACCTGAAACAGCTCAGGCTTATATTCTCTCCCGAGACCGGCGCCTACAGGTCGCTCGGAGGTTTTATAACTATCGGCAGTATTTTCCCGGGGGTATGGGACTGGCAGGCTTTCTGGAGCATGACCGCATTTCTTTCGATCGTGCTTGCCATAATGAACGTGCTTCCCATACCTGCGCTTGACGGCGGACATGTAATGTTTCTGCTCTACGAGATGGTCTCCGGGCGGAAACCCAGTGAAAAGTTCATGGAATATGCCCAGCTGACAGGTATGCTTATACTGTTATCGCTTATTTTATACGCCAACGGCAACGATATTGTGCGGCTGTTCAGGTAATGAATATGGTTTAAATTCGTTTTATTTAGTGTATTTATTGCTACATTTGTTGACTAATTTAACTTAAAGGATATGACTGATCTATTTATTTTGGGAGCTATGGTTGGCCCGTGGCAGATCGTACTCATCGTGATTATTATTCTCCTCCTTTTCGGGGGAAAGAAGATACCCGATCTGATGAGGGGGCTTGGTGAGGGCATTAAGGAGTTCAAGAATGCCACCAAAGAGAAGGATGAAGACACAGAGGACGACAAGCCCATAGAGGAAAAGAAATAAGTGATCCCTTCCGGGAATTTTCCGGGGGGAGGTATTAAAGTCCCCGCGGGAGATATTCCGCTGATTGTTACCGTAAATATTTGTTTACGGCATATTTCCAGGTATTATTACTGCAAATACCCGACTGCCCATGGAAAAGAAGAATAAAAAGGTTTTATTTCTTTTAAGTATGACGGCAGCCATTGTAATCCTTGCATCATGCAGGGGTGACAGGAGTCCGTTACTCCCCAATGTCACAGGACGTGCCGGAGAGGTTGTCGTTGTTATGAATGCACCGCTATGGGAAGCCGAACCCGGAAGGACGCTGGGAAAAACCCTCGAATCGGAACATCCCGGACTAATTCAGTATGAACCCATGTTCAACGTGGTCAGAATCGGTCATGCTGCTTTTTCAAACATCTTTAAAACTCACCGTAACATAGTTATTGTGAATGTTTCATCGCAGGCAACGGACACCAGGATGAACATCAGGAAGAATGTCTGGGCCAGGCCCCAGACAATCCTGGAAATAACTTCAACAGATGCCGCTTCACTAAACTCATTCCTGGAAAACCAGAGGGAGAGAATACTTGAAGAGTTTGTAACAGCCGAGAGGGAGAGAATTGTCGAATACCACAGGACCATGGAGAGGATCTCAATCAGGGAAAGATTGCAGGAAAAATTCAATATTTCCATGGTTGTCCCGGCCGGTTACAACATAGTTCTCGACACCGCCGATTTTATCTGGATACGTCATGATCCGCGCAGGCTGACCCAGGATATTATACAGGGGATTTTTGTTTACCAGTTTGACTATACCGATCCGGAAACATTCACTCCCGATTTTCTGGTTGGGGCCAGGAACAGGTTCCTCAGGAGATACATTGAAGGACCTTCTGCCGGGTCATGGATGTCGACCGAAGCGCTTATACCACCCGATTTTGATGAATTCATGGACAACGGCCGGTATTTCGCAATGCTTAGAGGACTATGGAGGGTGGAGAACGATTTTATGGGCGGCCCATTTGTCAGCTACATAACACTAGATGAACCCAGGAACAAGGTTATAGTTGCTGAGGCCTTCGTTTATGTGCCGGGCGACAGGAAACGCAACCTGCTTCGCCAGGTGGAAGCTATCATCAGCACCCTGGAAGTCAGGGACCAAAAACAGGATGATGACATTGCCGGAGTTCAGTAAAGTCCGGGTTGAAGATTACCGGGACCAGAACGAGATAATAAGGCTTACAGCTGAGCAGGTTATAAAGGATTTTGCGCTTTTCGGGATTGAGGTCAAATTCTCCGGAAGCATAACCGGTGCCTATGATGAACTATTTGAGCAACTTGATTCCATCCTCATTGATCTGCTGAATTCCGACTACCGGAAATTGCTGGCCCTGCTTTACCATATCGACTTAAGCGAGAAGGAGCTCAACGACAGAATTTCTTCCCACCAGGGGGGCCCCTCGGAGATAATTACCGAAATGGT
Source organism: Marinilabiliales bacterium (assembly GCA_007695015.1). Lineage (NCBI taxonomy): Bacteria > Pseudomonadati > Bacteroidota > Bacteroidia > Marinilabiliales > Marinilabiliales bacterium. Next base: position 8,204 of record REEN01000025.1, on the reverse strand, counting down.
TCTTGAGAGGGAGTTGAAAAAGGTATTGATCAGAAAGTTTTACAAAACCTGATGGCCCCATCAGCCTTCGTCAGACAAGATAACATGAACATTTCACAGTCTACACATGATAAAGATCTTATTCATTAATGCCGTTTTACTGTTAATATCGCTGCAATTGCAGGCCGGATGGGTTATCGTTGAGCAAACCCGGTATGCAGGCAGTGACGAGCCTCTTGAAAGCCGGCTCTACATCCAGGATAACATGGTGAAGAGTGTTGATGACGAGCAGATCTTTATATTCGATCTGGAACGCTGGCAGCTGACGTATGTGAGTCCCCGCCACCAGGGTTACTGGACAGGGTCCCCTGCCGGGTACCTCAGGTTTGTAAAGGAGTTTACCATTGAAATGCTCGAAGATGAGATCAGTAGGGCCGACAGGTACGAGAGGCCCGTGCTGGAGGCACTGTATGACGACCTGGTGATGGACCTGGAAGCAGGAGAGGATGCAGTTGAGCTGGTAGGCGAACTGCCTGTCGAGATTGTAATGACAGACCAGGTGGCGATGGTTGCGGGATACCGGTCAAACAGGTACCTGGTCTATTATGACGGAACGATGGCTGAGGAGGTATGGCTCACCCCCGATATAAAGATGAAGGATGAATACGATTTTGAAAGGTTCCGTCTGTTTATCGATGAGATGTCATGGGGTGGAATGTTTGCCGATTACAGGTCGTCTGAAGCCTACATCCACCTGATGAAATCAGGGTTCCCCATGCGGACTGTAGAGGAGGACCAGGAGGGGCTGCCTGTCGTAACGGAGGTGGTGAGTGTTGAAAACAGGCCGCTGGAGTTGTCAGAGTTTATTCCGCCGAAAGGCTACCGTCCCATGAAACTTGTTGAACTCGCTGCAGGAATTGAATGGTAGGGGACATATTTAAAAATCAAAGGAAAAAGATATCTTTGTAACCTCAATTTTCCCGGTAACCCGGGAAGGTTGATCTAAACGTTTAAACATTTATCCGGTGCAAAATACCAGGAATTTTTGTATAATAGCTCATATAGACCATGGCAAGAGCACCCTGGCCGACAGGCTGCTGGAGATGACCCAGACCGTGTCTGCAAGAGATGCCCGGGAGCAGGTGCTTGATAGCATGGATCTGGAACGTGAAAGGGGTATCACGATCAAGTCGCATGCGATTCAGATGGACTATCAGCAGGAGGGCATCATGTACAAGCTAAATCTTATTGACACTCCGGGGCATGTAGACTTTTCCTATGAGGTTTCACGATCCATTGCCTCTTGTGAGGGGGCATTGCTTATAGTCGACGCGTCCCAGGGCATACAGGCCCAGACAATATCCAATCTTTACCTGGCGCTGGAGCATGACCTGGAGATAATACCGGTAATGAACAAGATGGATCTGGATGCAGCCAACCCCGATGAGGTAAGGGACCAGATTATCGACCTGCTTGGATGCAGCGCTGACGACATAATTGAAGCAAGCGGAAAGACAGGCCAGGGGATTGCCAGGATACTTGCAGCAATTATTGAAAAGATACCTGCTCCCACAGGCGATCCCGATGCACCGCTGCAGGCCCTGATCTTTGATTCTGTCTTCAATCCCTTCAGGGGAATCATTGCCTATTTTCGCATTATCAATGGCAGGGTGCGCACAAGCGACAAGGTTAAGTTTTTCGCAACCGGCAAGGAATACGATGCCGATGAGATAGGAGTGCTGAAACTGACCCAGCATCCGAGGAAAGAACTGAGCGCCGGCGACGTAGGATACATAATATCAGGAATAAAGACATCGCGCGAGGTTAAGGTAGGTGATACCATAACACATGTTGAGAGGCCATGCAGCTCAGCAATAGAGGGTTTTGAGAATGTCAAGCCAATGGTATTTGCAGGAATATATCCCATTGACCCCGATGAATACGAGGAGCTGCGAGGCTCTATAGAGAAGCTGCAGCTCAATGATGCTTCCCTTACGTTTGAGCCGGAATCATCGGTTGCTCTGGGGTTCGGGTTCAGGTGCGGGTTCCTCGGGCTGCTTCACCTTGAAATAGTACAGGAGAGGCTGGACCGGGAGTTCGACATAGGAGTGATATCAACTGTGCCGAACGTATCATACAGGGCCTATACAAAGAAGAACGAGGTCATTGAGGTGCACAATCCCTTTGACATGCCCGGGCCCAACGAGCTTGACCATATCGAAGAGCCTTATATTTCTGCACAGATCATCTCAAAGTCAGAGTACGTGGGTTCGGTAATGAACCTCTGCATTGGCAAAAGGGGGATATTGAAGGGGCAGCACTACCTTACCAGCGACAGGGTAGAGCTTTCCTTCGAGATGCCGCTGGGTGAGATAGTGTTCGATTTCTATGACAAACTTAAGAGCATATCGAGGGGATATGCATCATTTGACTATTACCAGTCCGGTTACAAGCCCTCAAACCTTGTAAGGCTCGATATACTCCTTAACGGTGAGTCGGTCGATGCCCTTTCAAGCCTTTCGCACAGGGACAATGCCTATGATTTCGGCAAGAAGATGTGCACCAAGCTCAAGGAGCTGATCCCTCGCCAGCAGTTCGACATAGCCATCCAGGCTGCCATCGGTGCCAAGATAATTTCGCGTGAAACGGTAAAGGCCCTGCGCAAGGATGTGACCGCCAAGTGTTACGGCGGCGACATTACCCGTAAGCGGAAGCTGCTTGAGAAGCAGAAGAAGGGCAAAAAGAGGATGAGGCAGGTAGGCAATGTCGAGGTGCCCCAGCAGGCCTTCCTCGCTGTGCTGAAGCTTGATTCCTGAGACGCTGCAGTTCTGGACTCCGAATCGCCCGGACCTTGCAGTTCTGAAATCAGGATAGTCTGTATCCTGCAAATCTGAACTCCAAATCGCCCGGACCCTGCAACTCTGAAGTCCGATCCCCCGGTTGCTCCAGTCGTGATGCCTCGATCCCCGGGCTGTCGTTTGTCTGATAGCCTGAAAAATATCGCCCCGGTGACTTCGCAGATTGGAAAAATGGGTTATATTTACCTGGTTTTACATACCGGGGCTTCGTCACGCTTTGATTATTCAGTTTGAGTTTTAATCTAAAAACAGACTACAATGAAACAATTGACAGCGGTTTTCTGCTTCATGTTCCTTGCCTCTGCCTCCCTGAAGGCTCAGGCCGACCGGATTATTGGTTTCTGGCTCAATGATGACGGCAAGGCACAGATAGAGATATACAAGGTTGACGGCAACAAATATAACGGAAGGATAGTTTGGCTCAGCGAGCCGTTCGAGGATGACGGATCAGTCAAGGTTGACAAGGAGAACCCTGACCGCTCTCTGAGGAACCAGCCCATCAAGGGACTTGAGATCCTTAAGGGGTTCACATACAATACATCCAAGCAGGAGTGGGAGCAAGGGAGGATATACGATCCTGATAATGGCAGGACCTATGATTGCTACATGTCGCTTGACGGACATAACACGCTGAAGATAAGAGGCTTTGTTCTTGGCATGCGCTGGCTCGGCCGCTCTACTGAATGGACCAGGGAGCGCAGTCTCAGGGAATAATTCCCAGTATTGGTATTAACACGGGCCGGATCAACGCAGAGCATCCGGCCGGGCCCGTACAGAGGTCTTGTTTGCAACTGTCAGCGCCTGCCTGCAGGTAACAGGGCACCCGGCTGCAGGCCTTAATATTTCAGCACAAGAGCAATATGGTTGTGTCTTGAGAGTGAACCATTTTCGGCAAATACTACCCTGCCGCCCGTTGATACAACCGTTTCGGCAATATCATCAACCAGATCGTTGGCAGTGCCTGGAACGCCAAGATCGTCAACCAGGTCAATGGTATTCCCGTTCTTGCTCACCTTTGCAGCCTGCTGATAATCCTCTTCAACCACCAACAGCTCACCCCTTCCCTGCACGGCAAGTTTCCAGACCTCGTCAATGCCCGTAACCAGCCTCTTCTTTCCCATTGCTTCATCAAGCATGTTCAGCACATGTCTTCTTTTTTCGGCCATTCTCTCTTTTACTTCAGGCCACACAATTAATGCAAGTTCATGGGGGGAGGTGTTGTCATAATTACCTTCAATTGTAAGAAGTATATTTTCTTCCATACCGGTAACTTCCCTGTACAATGCAATATTCCTTTCAACCCCTGCAACAACCATTTGCATGGGATGCTGGTGTTGTATCTGCATCAGTGATTTGTCTACCATATGGAAGAATTCCCTGAGGCGGGACTCTTTCCAGGAAGTCGATTCTTCAAGGTTTGTTCCTCTCGGGAACGGGTTAGCATAGGGAAACCCTCCCTCGGTGATCTCAGAGAATTTGTCCCTGTATGCCTCAAACAGCCTGACAAAACCGGCACTCAATGAGAGTACGTAATAATTGATTCCCCTGTTTATGGCCCTTATCAGGTCGCGTACGGCAAAGCTTTTGTCGATGATCACCCTTTCCCTTACGGGGAAAGGCAGACGTACGACCTTTTCGAAATTTTTGTTTACGAAAACTGCCAGTCCGTCCAAATTCTGCCTCACATCAATGGAAGAGACAGTCTTCTGAATTTTTTCAATTAACTCACTTATATCACGCTTGCTAAATTCCTCCTTTAACCTTCTTTCCGCCTCTTTGGAAAGCTTTTTGAGGATCATGGCATCCTGGTTGTTGTCAGGAGCGGTTTTGTGGGTGGTCAGCAGGATTGAGACATTGGGGTAATCAACCTGGTTCCTGATAATCTTAAGCAGATTTCTTTCCATAGTGCTCCTCTTTGGTTGTCAATATGTTCCCTGCGAAAAAATCTCTTGTCTCCAAAAAAAACGAACCATTTCGCAATTGCAAAATGGATGGACTGATTGTTAAGAATATCAAAGATAAAATTACTCAAATTATTTGATAAGGTCAAAAAAAGGGAACTAAAAACTGTTCGTGCCAGGCGGCATTGATAATAATTATTTAACTTTCGTTCCTGAAAGGGCACACTTTTTTGCGGCCAGGGGCCGGTGCCCGCCGTTGAACTATTGAATTATGAGTATAAAGATAACCAGCACTGCAAATCCGGCAGTCAAGCATGCATTGTCGCTTCATAGGGCTTCGGCCAGGAAAAAAGAGGGACTGTTCGTTATTGAGGGGATACGCGAGATAAGGCTTGCCATGAACGCCGGTTACCAGTTTCATACACTTTTTTATTGTCCCTCTGTTGCAGGGAACGGGGCCGGGGTTTCCCTACCGGGGGAAATGATTCCGGGAGAAACAATCACGGAAAAAACCCGTTCAGGTTGCTCCGGCCGGTTTGAAGAAACTGCCGACATTGTTGATACGCTGACCGGCCAGGCCCGGATCATTGAAACTTCTGCACCTGTTTTTTCACGGCTTGCATACCGCGGGGCCAGCGGGGGATTGCTGGCCGTTGCAAGGCAGAAAAAGCTGTTGGTTGAAGAATTGGTTCCCGGTGACGATCCGCTGGTGCTGGTTGCCGAGTCGGTCGAGAAACCCGGCAACCTGGGTGCAATGCTTCGCACGGCCGATGCTGCAGGTGTTGACGCGGTGCTGGTATGCGACAGCGCAACCGATATCTACAATCCAAATGTGGTAAGATCCAGCCTCGGCACACTATTTACCGTGCCGGTTGCCTGTTGTACATCGGCAGAGGCCATCGGGTGGCTTAAGGCCAGAAATATCAGGATTTTTACAACTGCACTCAACGCATCGGTGCCTTATCACCAGGCCCGGTTTGCAGGACCCTGTGCAATTGTTGCCGGCGCCGAGGCCACCGGGGTTTCCCCTGCCTGGGAAGAAAACTCAGATGCCAATATCATCATACCCATGTACGGGAAGGTCGATTCAATAAATGTTTCGGCAGCAGTCTCAATTGTTATCTACGAAGCTCTCAGGCAGCGGGGCTTCAAGGCTAAGGGAAAAATCTAATAAAATCGCCCGGTGGCCTTGAAGGTAGTTGGGATTTATTTTTTAAATTTGCAGACATTTCCAGACCGGGCAAAAATGAGATGGCGGCATACCAGAGAGGCCAGCCGGAATTAAGATGGCGGGCGACGCCGGGCTGTAAGGAAAATGTGAGATGCTTACAGATTTGCGGGTTTATAACCGCAAACCAGGTTCGGAAATAGTGTTAAAACCGGGGTGTAGCGCAGTTGGCAGCGCGCGTCGTTCGGGACGACGAGGTCGGAAGTTCGAGTCTTCTCACCCCGACAGGACAGGACATCTTCCATTTTTCGGTCGGTGTCCTGTTCTTTATTGCAAGGGAAAAGTTCAATTTCAGCATATTGATCCGTTGCAACATCAGAAAAAATTAGGAGATGGGTGGGAATAGCCAGGTAATGAAAGAGTACATGAGCTACTTGATGAAAGGGATTTATGGGTTTCCTTTATAACAGAGTTGCCTGCAATAGCAAGAGAGCCTCACTGCTTAAAAATAATCTTGATTTTGTTTTGAAAAAGTAAACCAATTAGTTAACTCTGTGTGATGACAAGATAGATAATTGCATAGAAAGATAACTTTGTTGATTTCTACATACCACAAATTGATTGAAACTGGCTTAGGAAAACATTTGAACATTTCGATTGGATAATAAAAGCTACAGCCATTAACATAGTGCCAAAGTCCAACAAAAGAAGTGAATCATTGAAAAGTTTTGTTAAGTCTCACAGCACCGCCTTGTGCGGTTCTGACGCCATGGTGGATCAATTCTAAACCGGCAGTTTTTCATCGTTAAAACCTCCGGGTATTTTCCATCTCGACCCGGCATGATGATGTATAGTGCAAGTCTTGTTAACTCATTTGAACAGCAGGTTCTTCAGGTTGGCATCAGGGTCAATTACTGGCTCAATATTGCCCGTGGACGATGTGAAGAGAGTGGTGACACCCGGGCCGTGACCGGCTATAATGCTGCCGCTGTGGGTTACCACCCCGATGGTGATTGCGCCTGTTCTGAAGATGCGGCCGTAGCTGGCATCGGCATCGATAATGGCTACGATATCGCCAAACCTGAGACTGTTCAGGTTGTATTTTTCGACAACCTGCTCATCGAACATCTGGATATCGTAGTCGCCGCTGTAGGAGTGGTTCTGTCCGAGTCCGCTGCCCATTATCTTTGCAGGAACGGTCAGCGCCACCCCTATGTGAAGCTTACCTCCGGATGTAATGCCCATCCCTGCCTCGGTGAGCGCCTCGATGAGCCGGGGACTGACATTCATTGCTTTTACCCCTTCAATGTTTGTAAGCTCCATTCCAACGCCATATGCATATATATGCATCCTGTCGCCCAGAAGCAGCCTGTCAAACACTGCATCATCGGCAAAATCGACCATCACATGTTCCGAGCCGCCATGTTTGCCGATCACGTAACCGGTGGCTCCCCGTGCTTCGCCAGAGATCACCCTTACCTCGTTGCCGATGCAGGATAACACGTTGAGGCCCCTGCTTTCCCCGCTTGCCCTGCCGCTGGGGTGTACCAGTGTTACCGCCGGTTCAACATGGTCGCCTGCCAGGTCGATCGCCGTGTCGCCGGTTCGGAAATTGTAAGTGATGCTTCCGGTACCGGGTATAACCCGGAGTGATCCGTCTGCGCCAATCCTGTATGGCGGGTAGTTCATCCTGGCCTCTCCTATCTGGCCCATTACAGCCATCTTCACAAGCTGATCGCTGTTGTATTCGACTGGTGTAAGTCCCCGTTGCTGAGCATTCAGTCCGGGAGCAGTCATAACAAGAATTATGAGCACCGTTAAGAAGTGTACTGTATTTGAGACACATTTTACCGGAACCTTATCGGGAACGATTGATCGAGTGAAGTGACTGGTCATGATTATATGGTTTATGCTGGTTACTCATCTTATTTCGTCTGACGAAGTCTGATGCGGGCTTCTGGCTGCTAAAATAACCAAAAACCTGAAACCACGAAATAACATCCGGGTTACTATTCGTACTGAATACCTCTGTGACCACCATTTTTGATGATCCATGCCCCGGTATACAACTTCTACAGCCAGATGGCCAGCGATTTTGCCGTTCATTCAACCCGCTTCGGTAACTACTGGGAAGATCCGTCGATCTACAGGGAACTGTCCCCGCACTATTACGCAGAAAACTTTAAAACGCCAGCGCTGATAATTCACGGACAACTGGATTACCGGGTGCCGGTGGGACAGGCTTTCGAGCTGTTCAGAACCCTTTAGTCCATGGGCATTGATTCGAAGCTTATTTAC
>REEN01000024.1 GCA_007695015.1 Marinilabiliales bacterium | reverse complement strand
TTTTGAATGCCGGGTAATAGTTTGCCGGCAGCATTTCGCTGTGGGTGTAAACATCAACGCCTGTTCCCTCAGTCTGCTCAAGCAGCTCCTGCATATCTTTCAGGTCATGCCCGCTTATCAGTATGCCGGGGTTGTTGCCGGTACCGATGTTTACCTTTGTTATTTCAGGGTTGCCGTAGGCTGAGGTGTTGGCCTTGTCAAGCAGCGCCATGGCTGTTACCCCGTACTTGCCGGTCTCCAGCACAAGCGCAACCAGCTCTTCAACCGTCAGGTCATCGCGGGTTGTTGCAACCAGCGCCTCCTGCATGAATTTGTACAGATCCGGGTCCTCGTGGTCGAGGTTCCAGGCGTGCTCGGTGTATGCCGCCATACCCTTCACCCCGTAGGTAATGAGCTCGCGCAGCGAACGAACATCCTCATTTTCCGTTGCCAGCACACTTACTGTCTGTGCCTTGCGCTCAAATTCATCAGGTGTAAAGGCCTGCCATGTGGCCGATTCATGCAGCGGCCCTTGCGGACTTACACCCTTTTTTTCAAGCTCAAGCCGCAGCTTGTTGCGCATTTCAAGTCCCTCCTGTATACGTCTTACAAAAACATCACGGTCGAAGTTTGCATTTGTGATGGTAGCAAACAGCGAGTCGACGATGAATTTGTTGATAGCGGACTTTTCAATGCCCGCTTTCCGGGCAGCGGTTGAGTAAATCGAGATGCCCTTACAAACGAACATCAAAACATCCTGGAGTCCCGCGACATCATCTGTCTTTCCACAAACTCCCCTTATTGTACAGCCTGTGCCTTTGGCTGTTTCCTGGCACTGAAAACAAAACATACTCATAATTAATTCTGGTTTTTAAGGGTTAAAATACCTGTTTGTAAATATATACTATTTAAGCCCTCGAGTCAATAGCTGACTCAGGGTAGAATTTTATTCTTTATGGATGGGGAGAATTGTTTTTACAAGGGTTTCCGGAAGCCGGTCTTTTCTCTTTTTTCTTTCAGGTCGATCTGTTTCTCTTCGGCAATAATACCGAGGATGTTTACGCCAAGCTGGAAAAGAGTTGCAACACCGGCTATGGCCATGATGTAGATGAAGAGATCACCGTAGGGGACAAGCAGGAAAATGCCCACGTTGAAGAGCGCTATCCAGACCCCGGCGCACCACGGGCAGGTAATGATCGCCCTGAGCGAATCGCCGATCCCGATTCCCTCGAAAGAGCGGCTGATGTCGCGTACAAGCTTGAAGATCCGGTCATAAACCATCAGCCTTATCATCCTGTAGGTGGCTAAACTGATCAATACCAGATCGAGGATGCCAATGTTGCCGATGCCCGTATCCCTCACATCCATAAGGAATCCAAGTCCAATAAGTAAAAGAACGAACACGAACATTGACACCATGTTCCAGATTCTCTCTGTCTTTGACATTTCCATTTTTGTCTGCTTATCAGTTATTGCCGTAAATGTAGACAAAATTGATGGAAATTGGTTCAATCAGCCCCACTGGTGTCAATAATGGTTGGCTGCCCTGCAGCAGCTTATTTCAGAGCCACCTGTCATCAATCACATCGCCCCTTATGCCCAGGGTAATGGATTTTACCGGCACTTTCCTGCCGGCCCTCTCAACTGCGGCCACCGCCATCTGTTCAATTCCGCTGCAGCACGGCACTTCCATTTTCATTACTGTCAGCGTATTGATTTTTGCATCCCTCACGAGGCTCACCAGTTTCTCCAGGTAGACTTCACGGTTGGAGTCCAGCTTAGGGCATGCAATGGCAAGGGTTTTGCCCTTAAGGTAATCATTGTGAAAGTTGCCGGCGGCATAAGCCACACAGTCCGCCGCCAGCAAAAGGTCCGACCCGGCAAAGTGCGAGGCGCGCGGATTGATAAGATGCATCTGTACCGGCCACTGTGCCAGCTGGGATTGCGTACCGCCACCTGCCGTGGCAGCGCCGTGTTGTGCCGTCCCGTTTTGTGCCGGGTCGATCTGTAGCGCACCGTTTTGTGCCGTGCCCTGACCTGCCGGATCTTTGCCGCCGGCGCTCGCGGCCGGTGCTGCAAAGCTCACTGACCTTGACCCCGGGCAACCCCCGCCCGCTGCCAGGCCAGTCGCACCTGCATGGTGGTGATGGCCTTGCCCGGCTCCTCCTCCGCAACCGCCACCGGCGTGGGTGTGACCTGCCTCTTCACCGGCAGGTTCAGCATGTTCCTGGCCGGGCCTGTAGAAGTGCACCTCCTGTATTACCTCCCTTACGGGGAAGTCCACGCTGCCGTCATTCTCCATCAGCCACTCAACGGCCTGCCTCAGGAATACAAATTCACCGTGGTCTTTCAGGTGTTTCAGATGGGCTGTAACTACATTCCTTCCCTTTTCAGCCATTAAGGCTATCACCTTCACTTCGTCATATGGTTCGGCTTCGCGGAGTTCAATCTCCATTGCGCCTTCCGGGCAATGACCAATGCATGCACCCAGTCCGTCGCACATCAGGTCGCTTATCAGCCTTGCCTTGCCGTCTATTATCTGCAGAGCCCCCTCATGGCAGTTTGGAATGCACAAGCCGCATCCGTTGCATTTATCCTCATCAATTTTTATGATCTCCCTCTTCATTTTATCATGATATTAAAAATGGTCGCTTATGTATATAATAAATAAGTAATTTCAGTACTAAGAGGCATAAGAGTAATTAAATACCCAAATATAAGGTTAAAATTTGAATCGTGCAAATTCACACCAAAAAAATCATATCAAAAAATGAGAATTTAAATGTACTGGTCGAGGGTCTGCTTTTCAAGATGCTCCCTGAACTTATTTGTCATCTTGTTGGTGACGTTGTTCATGATGCACTTGTCGAACGGGCATACTGGTTTGTCAAGCGGGCAGGGGGTTACCTCGATCTCCCCTTCTATCGCCTCGTAAATCTCAAGGAAGGTTATTTCCTCCGGCTTTTTGCGCAGCATGAACCCGCCGCTTGGCCCCCTGTGGGAAGAGAGGTAATTGTTTTTTGCAAGCCGCTGCATGATCTTTGCAACATGATGCCTGCTTGCGCCGGTGCGTTCGGCTATCTGCATCACATTGATCGACGGGTTTGACTTGGCAATCAGTATCATGCCATGCAATGCAATGGAGGCAGCCTCAGATATAGCAACTATTTTTGACATTGAAGATTTAAAAGTAATTAATTACCTGAATAATTATATTACAAATAAACAAATTATTTCAGTAAAATTCAAAATAGTAAAGACTATTTTAAAAAAACCCTACCTGGCCTGTGCCGTTGCCGTCAGCCTTTCCATGTAGCTGTCGACTACCGGCCTGAGCTCATTGCGAAGCTCCTCCTGCCCGAACATCTGGGCCATTCGCACAAGCTCATTCATAATCTGGATAGAGGACCTCTTTTCACTTTCGAGCTGGACGGCGAGATGCCCCGGGAACCGCAGGTAATAGTCCAGCAGATCTGCCAGATGATCAAAGTATCCCCTTACCAGTTCATTGGCCTGCCCGTTGGCGCCGGCCAGGTAATAGGCTTCTGCCACAGAGAGCATCATGAACTCATACGGCACCCTGTCAACAGGCATCAGCTCCATGCAGCGGTCCAGCACCCTGATGGCCCTTGTGGCATCTCCCTCTTCGGTAAGGGCGTTTGCCAGCCGCGCAAACTTGTGCCTGAGCCTGAGTATGCTGAGCGTACGTAAGTTGTAATGGCAAAGGTAGACGTCGGGCTCGTTCATCCTGCCCCAGTCGAACTTGTGCATGAAGTTTTCGTACATCACTTCGGTATTGACCCTGCCCTGGTCAAAATCATCACTCTCAGTATATATCGGAACAAGCCTGTAGGCAAATCCCTCCAGCTGGAACCATGGCTCCAGTCCCAGTGCATCATCTGTCCCCCCGCTTACAAAGTATATCGGTCTCTCCCAGTCGTTGTTGGCCAGCAGGTCGAGAACCATCATCTGGTTTTTTATCAGGTAGGGCTCATCAATGCGCCAGTCGATCGACTCAACGATCTGATCCCTGAGCTCCGGTGCAACGGTCCCGTTCTCAATAACCTTGTCGGCGTCAACCGTTACACGAAAGTTTTTGGTGGGTACGAAATCAATTATCCTGTTCCTGGACACCCTGATCTTGCTGCGGTCGCTGTCATCAGCCAAAAATTCTATCACCCTCCTTACATCAATGTAGTCCTCAAACCTTTCAACCATATAGATGAAGCTGTGAGTGCCGTCAACATATTTGTGGCGGGGCAGTGAAAATGGCACCGGGGGCGAATCGTTCTGCTTCTTTTTCATCTGGGTGATGTACCATTCCGCGTTAAGCAGCATCAGGTTAACCACCCTCACATCGGTCCGCACACCCTCCACCTCCTGGGCGTACCAAAGGGGGAAGGTGTCATTGTCGCCATGTGTGAAGAGTATGGCATTCGGAGCCGTGCTGTTGAGATAGTTGAATGCAAAATCCCTTGCAGTGAACCTGCCCGACCGGTCATGGTCGTCCCAGTTCTCCGATGCCAGAAGTCCGGGCACCAGCAGGAATGTAACAACAGTCGTCACAATGGCGCTTATCTTCAGTGGGATCTTTTTTCTCAGGGTCTCGATAATAGCCAGCACACCCAGCCCGATCCATATTGAGAAGGCCATGAATGAACCGGCGTAGGTGTAGTCCCTCTCCCTGGGCTGTAACGGCGTCTGGTTAAGGTAAATAATGATTGCCAGTCCGGTAAAAAAGAAGAGCAGCAGCACCACCGTAAAATCATTTTTGTGCCGTTTGTAATGGAAGAACAATCCGATCAACCCCAGCAGCAGCGGTAACCCGTAATAAGTGTTGCGCGCCGGGTGGTTGGCAATATGGTCGGGCAGATCAGACTGGGGACCGAGTCGCAGCTCATCCAGAAATCTTATTCCGCTCAACCAGTTGCCCCTGAGCAGCTCGCCATGGCCCTGAATGTCATTCTGCCTGCCCACAAAATTCCACATAAAATATCTTCCGTACATGTGCCACACCTGGTACCTGAGGAAAAAGCGAATGTTCTCTGCAAAGGTGGGGCGTATGATCGTACGGGCCTCTCCGTCAATGGTGACCCTTACCTGCCTCCCCTGTACCCTTCCCCATCTTTCATACTCCCTGATGTGCCCCTGGCTGCCGCTGCTCCACATGCGCGGGAAAAACCCGGTAAAGTCAGAGTGGAACTCCGCTTCAACACGCGGGGTTGTCTCCACGTAGCGTCCGTCTTCCATGATGTATTGCATCCTGCCGTCCTTCACATCTGTCTGGGGCGCCGAATAGTACTGCCCGAACAGCAGGGGGGCCGCACCATACTGTTCACGGCCCAGGTAGGAGATCAGAGAGAAGATGTTGTCGGGGGAGTTCTGGTCCATTGGCGGACCGGCCGAGGAGCGGATAACAACTACCGTATATGTTGAGTAGCCTATAAGCACCATTGTGAGTCCAAGCAATATGGTGTTAAGCACCGGCTTGCGGTTCTTGTGCGTGTACCACATCCCGTATGCCAGCAGTCCTGCCACCAGCAAGATAAAGAACAGCACCCCGCTATGGTAGGGTAGCCCGAATGAGTTGACAAAAGCCAGTTCAAAAACACTTGCAATCCTTACCACCCCGGGAATGATTGCAAAGACGAAGGTTCCAAGAAGTATTACGGAAACAATGATTGTATAAAGGATACCTTTTGTGGTTACCGGATATTTTTTGAAGTAATAGACGAATACAATTGCCGGTATCGCCAGCAGGTTGAGCAGGTGTACCCCTATCGAGAGCCCCATCAGGTATGTAATAAGTATCAGCCAGCTTGCCGAGTATTTCTGGTCGGCCACATTCTCCCACTTGAGTATGGCCCAGAACACCAGCGCCGTAAAGAGTCCGCTCGTTGCATAGGCCTCTGCCTCTACAGCTATGAACCACTGGGTGTCGGTAAAACAGAATGCCATTGAGCCAACCAGTGCTGCTCCCATCAGCGCCATGGTTTCAGGCAGTGACGGCTCCCGTCCGGGAGATATGATCTTTTTGCCGATGTGGGTAATTATCCAGAACAGCAGCATGACCGTTGCCGATGCGGCAAGGGCCGACATGGCATTCATAAAAATCGCCGCCAGCGAGGGATCGGGAGCCAGCATCGTGAACATCCTGCCCATCAGCATGAAGAGGGGAGCACCCGGCGGATGCGGAACCTCCAGCTTGTATGCTGCAGTTATACGCTCACTGCAGTCCCACCAGCTTGCTGTAGGCTCCAGGGTCATGAAATAGACGGCGGTGGCCACGAGAAAGACCACCCAGCCCCCGATAATGTTGATTTTTTTGTATGACGGCACAGTCATTGGCATTGTTTTTTCGGATATGTTTTTATGGCAGACTATATCAACTGGCGAAATTATAACATTTACCCAAAAAAACAGCTATCCGGCATGTTAAAAAGGTTCTGCATTTTTAACAGATGAAAGCCTCATCGGCCTACGGCAGGCAAAATAACATGCATAAAGCATGAGGGTTCCATGGATTGAAAAGCATAATATCCGAATTATGAATTTGTTACACATTGTTAAACAATTTGCTAACTATACTTTATACGAATGAAGTTTCCGTTTCTTTATCAATTGTTATATTTTAGCTAAATTGCCAATCATCGGAGGTCCTATGAGAACACTTTTTAGTTTTGCCATTACCGCGTTATTGATCGCTTGTACCGGCAATAAAGCCGCCGAAGGTCCGGCATGGGCAGAGTTGTCTCACGGCAGCAGGATAACAGGGCGGATCAACGGTCTGCCCGGACCGAAATTGTTGCTCTACGAGCTTTACGGCGACAGGGTCACCCTGATCGATTCGGTAATGACCGGCAGCGACGGGTCGTTTGAGTTTCTGTTTCCGTCTGGCCGGCATAACGGACTCTACAGGCTGGCTATGGGGGTAAGCACCATCCCCGGCGACCATGAGGGCCACCGCCAGCGTTTCGACCTTATATGGGACGGCTCTGCCGTTGTGTTCGAAACCCATTATGCCGCCCCTGTTGACAGCATGACAATATTCCTTTCGGAGGAAAATGATCTTTACTACCGTTACCTTAGGCGCATGCGCCGTTATGAGAGCAAGATATCGGCGCTTAATAGCGCCCTTATCGAGTACCCGGCCGATGACGGCTTTTACCGGAGGCTGGAGAGGCAGCACCGCCGGGTGCAGAACCGGAGGGTCAATTACGTCGACAACCTGATCAATAAAAATCAGGGTACGATCGTGGCTTCACTGGCAAGGTTCAGGAAGCTGCCCCGGACGGGGTCTCCCAGGGACGGTCAACAGACAGCGGAGCTGAAGAGTAATTTCTTTCACGAGGGGCAATTTGCTGATTCATTGCTGCTGCACACCGATCTAATACCCCGCAGCATAATACGCTATCTCTCCCTTTACACCAATCCCTCGCTCAGTGATGATGATCAGCAGGAGGAGCTTATCCTTGCCGCTGATGTTATCATGCAGCATGCAATGGAGAACGAGGCCATCTACTATTTTGTGCTTGAGTACCTGATCAACGGGTTCAACAGCATGGAGATGGACCTGGTGGCTGAGCACCTTACCGGCCGTTATCTCCTCGGTAACGTATGCTTCGAAGAGGGGAGGCTTCTGGATCAGGCCGGCGCTGTAACAGCAGACGAGCTTGAAGAAGGTGATGTGGTGCCGTCATTCAGTTTTACCGCCCTCGACGGCAGGGAAATAAGCCTTGAGGAGATAGAAGCCGATTATACGCTGGTCCTTTTCTGGGGAACATGGTGCCATTTTTGCGACGATGTTATGGATGAGCTCTACGAAACATACTCTGAATACCGTATAAGCAACCCGGGATATTTTGAGGTTGTTGCCATAGGAATTGAAGAAAATGAGGATGAGTGGCTTGCCGGTATTGAGAGGGGAGGATATGACTGGATCAACTATACATCATTGGAAATGTGGGATTGCCCCGTTGCCTCAGGGTATGACCTGGTTGGGACTCCCACCATGCTGCTGCTTGACAGCAACAAGCGGTTCATTACCGAGCCCGTCAGGGTCAGGGCCCTTAACAGGATACTGTCACGGGGACTGAGGTAGGGATTTGTTGATCCGGTTGCCGGTCGGCAACAGCTTGCGGGCAGGCAGGCCACCGGCAATTTTGGCCCATGGGAAAACTGCCCGCCGGCAATTTGAACCGGTGGCAGGGCAATCTCCCGGGAAAACTGCCCGCCGGCAGTGTTGTCTGCCGGCACTGTTTCCGGCATTCAGGGCTTCGGCCTGAAAAATTGAGGTTACTGAAAAAGATAAAGCCATGACGAAAAACAAGAAAGAGAAGAAAGGTGCCACTGCCACCCGCAAATCCGTCACCAGTTCGCCTGCATCCGGCAAACCCTCTGCGCCGCAAGGGGAGTCCCACGAAGGAACAGGGTCCGCCAATGAACCAGAAGCCGGCCGGGAGGGTGCGGTTCCCCGAAAGGGAACCGGTTTTCTTGGCACCAGGATCGTTGACGATGTTTTTGCCGACTCGGTCGAGATGCTCAGGACCAGGTTTGACTACGATTACTCCAGCTACGTTTCGATGCTGTGGGGATCGAACAGCGAGATCCATACGCTCCTGAAAGAGGCCGCCGGCCTGGAGGATGCCCGCGACGCCATGTACAGCTACCTTGACAAAGCCGAACGGAGGATATTCGATATCGACAACGACCTGCACATTCTGGAGAAGTCCACTGTACGCGAGTGCATCAGGGTCATGCGCAGCATTATCGGGCCCATCAATGAGAAGCGCACCGACACCTCAGCGCTCAAAACACTCCTGGAGATGGCCCGTAACGGCGATGAGGCAGGGAAGGACGTCTCCATAGCGTTCCTTATGGAGTTCATAAACCTGTTCCGCGGTGTGGCAGGTAAGGCCAATATCTATTACGAGTCGGAGGGAGCGAAAAAGGGTATACCCGACTTCCTGCTGAAGGAGGGAAAGGAGGCATCGGAGGCGCGAACAGGCATACTCGACGACCTTGGCGCATCCATGAGCAAGTATTTCAGGAAGTATCCCGGGGGCCTCGACAGCGAGGTGATAGGATGGCGGGAGCACAACAAGAAGAACGTGCTGAAATATTTTGGCGGCAGCGGCGACGACTGGTACGATTACCGCTGGCACCTGAAGAATGTTATCAAGGATGAAAAGCCGCTGCTGGCGCTTATCGACCTCTCGTCACAGCAGAAAGAGGCGGTTATAAAAGCTGCCCGCAACAGGATACCCTTCGGTATAACCCCCTACTACCTCTCGCTGATGGATAAGCAGGAGACCCTGGGATACGACCATGCGGTGAGGGCGCAGGTCATACCGCCGCCCGACTACGTCGATATGATGGTTGAGAACCGCGATGTAAGGGGCATGCGCTTCGATTTCATGGGCGAGCACGACACCTCGCCCTCCGAGCTTATCACACGCCGTTACCCCGGAATATGCATCCTGAAACCCTACAATACATGCTCGCAGATCTGCGTCTATTGTCAGCGCAACTGGGAGATTGACGAGTGCATGGATCCCGGGGCCCAGGCACCGGACGAGGTGATTGACAAGGCCATCGCGTGGCTTGACGACCACCGGAGCGTGGGCGACCTGCTCATCACGGGCGGCGACCCGATGATAATGGATGATGAGGTTATCGAGAAGATACTCGTGGAGGTTGCCAAAAAAGATCACATTTACAGGGTGCGGTTCGGCACCCGCACACCCGTCGTTTTGCCCATGAGGTGGACCCCGAAGCTTGTCTCGATCCTCGAGCGGTTCAACGTGCCCGGCCGAAGGCAGATCTCCATCATCACCCATTTCGAGCATCCCTACGAGGTCACCCCCGAGGCCGCCGCCGCGGTGCAGCTGATCAGGAAAGCAGGTATGATGGTTTACAACCAGGAGGTATTCACCCTCGAGAACTCCCGCCGGTTCGAGTCGGTCAAGCTGCGTCTCGACCTCAAATCGATCGGGATAGACCCCTACTATACCTTCAACATGAAGGGCAAGGAGGAGACCCGGCGTTACATGGTGCCCATTGCACGCATCCTGCAGGAGCAGAAAGAGGAGGCAAGGCTGCTACCCGGACTCGACCGTACCGACGAGCCGGTGTTCAACGTTCCCAAGCTTGGCAAGAACCACCTTCGCGCCTGGCAGGACCACCGAGTGGTGATGATCATGCCCGACGGATCAAGGGTTTACGAGTTCCATCCCTGGGAGAAGAACATCACTCCGGTACCGCCGTACAACTACGTCGACGTACCGATTTACTATTACCTTGAGGAGTTGGCGGCGCGGGGCGAGAACATACGCGATTACCGCACCATCTGGTACTACTATTGAGAGTACCTTTTTCAACAGAAAAAGGTAATTGCAGCACCATCTGGTATTACTATTGAGAGTACCTTTTTCAACAGAAAAAGGTAATTGCAGCACCATCTGGTATTACTATTGACCGTTAGCCCAGCTCTATCTCTTTCGAGTGGCCGTTCACGGTCACCGTAACTACATTATCACACTCCCCCTCGCCGAAGTCCACTTCGACAACGGGCCTGTCCTCAACTTCGATAAGAAGCACTCCGCTCCTGACCCAGGGGCATGAGAGCAGAATGTTGAGAGGTTCGGATATTGTCACCGTATAGGGTATGCCTTCAGCGTTTATCCCGCTGCTGGAGCCCCTGATCAGGTACTCGTCATCAGCGGGGTTGAAGGGGGTTTGCTCACCCGTTATCCATTCCCGGTTGCGTTGCGCTGACCAGCTTATTGTTGTACCGTCAGGACGGGTGATAGTGGCATTATCCACATTTATATCCCAGTTGAAGTTCTGATCATCATTGCGTCCGTTGAAAGTCACCGTTTTGGTTCCCTCTAGCATATGATCGAGAACAACGTAATTTTCAAACCCGATCGTCCATTCCGATCCCGTCCTCCAGAACCTGTCGGTTATCGTGATAATAATTTTACCGCTTCTGGTTATTTCTTCCGCGGTACAGCCCTCTCCGAAGTCAATTACCACCGTCTTTGGCCAGTCCGTCAGGTTAAAAGGGGTTACGGTTATTACAGGACAGGTTTCTCCTTCATCTGCCAGAGTCGATTTATCCTGGTTTGTCAGTGACTGGTCAACTGTCCGTCCGCTGTTTCCGGCCACTGCAAAAACATCATTGAACAGGTAGGAGGCTGCAGCCTCATCGGTAAGCGTGGCGATGTCGGCATCGCTCACAGTCTCTTCATCCTCCTTGTCGCATGAAAAAGCCACAAAGGCGACAATAAAAAGGATGACAGCCATTCTTGAGAATAGTTTTGGTTCCATATCAATATTATTAGCATTAACTACTTACTAGTAACGATAACGCTGCATAAAAGTTGCAGGAGATCACTTGCGGTCGTATATCCTGAATGTCATCGGGTATTTGTTACGCTCGTCGGCCGGGTGGTGCATCTCTTCGGTAAGCTTCCATTCCCTTTCGGGGATGGGAGGGAAGAGGGTGTCACCCTCGAAGTCCGCGTGAACGCGGGTTATATATATTCTGTCGGCTATGCCCATAGCCTGGCTGTAGATCTCGCCCCCTCCGGCAATAAAGATCTCAGAGGCTGCTCCCGTGTTGTTGCTGCCTGAACCGCTGCCGCCCGGATCATTGGCGTATCTGCCGGTTTCCGGTCCGCTGCCGCCCTGATCATTGCCATGTCTGCCGGTTTCCGGTCCGCTGCCGCCGCTGTCTCCCGCATTGCTTCCCGGGCTCTTCGCCATCTCTATCGCCTCCTCCAGCGAGCCTGCCGCCAGGCAGCCCTCCGCAAAGTAACCTTCGCGTCGTGTCACAATTATGTTGGTCCGTCCCGGCAGCGGTTTGCCAACCGATTCAAAGGTCTTCCTGCCCATGATAACGGGCCTGCCCATTGTCGTTTTTTTAAAATATTTAAGATCGGCCGGCAGGTGCCAGATCAGCGAGTTGTTCCTCCCGATCACCCTGTTCCGTGCCATGGCAACAATAATTGAGATCATTACAATTTCTTTTAATCGATATTCAGTTTCCTGTCCCCCTGCCCACCAGTGTATCTTAGTAAAAAGGCTGCGCTCCACGCCCCGCAACGGGGTCGTCACGGTGGCTTCTCCACCGGTGTGTCTTCGCAAAACGGCTGCGCCCCGCCTCCCGGAGGGTTGTCGTCACATCAGACTGATATCTCTCCCCTGATGTGCGAATGGGGGTTGTAGTCCGTTATGGTAAAGTCTTCGTACACAAAGTCATCAATACCTTTTCGTTCAGGGTTCAGTGTCATTTTTGGCAGGCTCCGGGGCTCCCTTGTCAGCTGCAGCCTCACCTGCTCCAGGTGGTTCAGGTATATGTGCGCATCCCCGAGTGTATGGATAAACTCGCCGGGCTGCAGTCCGGTAACCTGTGCCACCATCATGGTCAGCAACGAGTAGGAGGCTATGTTGAAAGGCACACCCAGAAATATGTCGGCGCTTCTCTGGTAAAGCTGGCATGACAGCTTCCCGTCTGCCACGTAGAACTGGAAGAGGATATGGCAGGGCGGCAGGGCCATATTGTCGAGCTCGCCAACGTTCCATGCGCTCACTATGTGCCGGCGCGAATCGGGGTTCTCTTTGATTGACCTTATCACCTCCCGTATCTGGTCGATGCCCTTTCCGCCGGGTCCGGGCCATGACCTCCACTGGAACCCGTATATGTGTCCCAAATCGCCCTTCTCATCGGCCCAGGCATCCCATATGCGTACCTTGTTGGCATTGAGGTATGCTGTATTGGTCTCTCCCTTCAGGAACCAGAGCAGCTCGTGGATGATCGAGGGAATGTGAAGTTTTTTTGTTGTCATCAGGGGAAATCCCTCCTGCAGGTCAAACCGCATCTGGTAGCCGAAAACACTTACGGTGCCTGTGCCCGTGCGATCGGATTTCTCAACCCCGTTTTCGGTTACATGCTTTAACAGGTCCAGGTATTGCTTCATTATGGCATCGTCTTTAACAGGTGGTTAAAGATAAAAAATCATTCGTATTAAGTTGGCAGATCAGTATCTGAAATTATAGAACCTGGTGATATCAGACCTTTTGACCTTCTCTACCCGCACCCTTTTGAGCCTTATCTCTTCCAGGGGCCTGTCGCGCTCATCGGTTGGCTGCACCGCCACGCTGTCGATCACCTCGTAACCGCTCATTACGTGTCCGAATACAGTATACTCGCCGTCAAGGTGCGGTGCTGCCCTGTCGTGCCTCACTATGTAGAACTGAGTGGGACTGGAGTTCTTCATCGGGTTTCTTTCTCCGCCGTAGCGGGCAGCTCCCACCGTACCCCTGCGGTGTGAAAATTTCGGGTTGAACTCCGCGGGCACGTGTGGCGGAATGATATCGGGCGACCATTCGGGGGTGATATTGGTGGTTGCCGGGTCGCCTGTCTGTATCATGAAGTGCTCTATCACCCTGTGGAAGATGATGCCGTCGAAAACACCCGCTTTTGCCAGTTCAACGAAGTTCTCCTTATGCATGGGTGTTTCATCGTAGAGGATCAGCATCATGTTCCCGTATTCTGTCTCCATAGTCACAAGGTAATCGTGCTCACTGTCGGGTATGAAATCCTGTGCAGCAACAGAGCCGCTGTTGATTGCAGCGGTAAGGGCTAGAAGAGCCGTGATCCTTAAAAGGTGCATGACGATACTGTTTTGATGGGCCGGACTGCTACTCGCGGCAGATAATATGATAAACCTCCGGCCACTGTTACGGTTTTCATGCCGGATTAAGATCTTCCTGCAAAATTAAGGTTTTATAACGGAACTCAGCAAAATAATTCATGTCCCGGACTTCAGCCAGGAGCTGTTTTCATGGTAATCCTCAATCAGGACGGAGCGGTTCCCATATGCGAAACTGCCGGTTAGGGCTGTTATCTCATGCTTAAGCATATCAAGTCCGTTTTCAATCAGATCTGTCCTGAAGCCCTTCTCCCGGAGATTGATCACCATTTCGGAAGAAACCACCCGCGCCAGTACCTGTCCCAGTTCAACCAGTTTACGCTGTGGCATGGCAGTGTCAAGCCTGAAGTCCAGCAGGGTTTTCAACAGTGGGGCAGACCTGGAAGTGAGGCTGAAGCTTTTCAGGAAACGGTACAGGTTGCTTTCCCTGGTTTTTTTCATCATTTTGATAAGGTTTTCAGAGATCTGGGCATACAAAATATCATTGGACCCTTCAAAGATCTGGAAAGGACGGCTGTCAATAATTCCCCTTCCTGCAATATGGTTGAGCTTATATGCCTGTGCACCCACCAGCTGGGTGGCCGACTGGGCAGCTTCCTGCATAAGGTCTGTAACCACTGTTTTTATGGAGTTTGCTTCAAAACCCTCCTGCGAGAGATCGTTCTCCCTGCCGGCTCTGCTTCCTGACGAGGCGCACATGGCCGAGAGCAGGGTATATGATGCCTGCATTCTTGCAAGTCTGTGCTGCACCTGATCATACGCCAGAAGTTTACTCCGCCCTATCTGCCGTTGCCTTGCATGTGCAATAGATTCATCAAGCATACGCTGTACAAAGCCCAGTCCCATTCCGGGAAACTGCATCCTGCTGCGGTGCAGCAAATCGAGCATCATTTTCACCCCGGTTGTATGTGGCACCAGCCTCTGGATTTCGGGTATCTTCACGTCGAGCCTGTTGCGGCCGTAAGGTATCTGGTACAACCCCAGGTTTTCGTAAAACTCCTCAACAATGATCTGCTGATCAGGGCCATTCACATCGCATATGAAAAAATCGATATCCCTTTTCAGGTCATCACCGGCGGTTCTCTCCCGCGCGGTCAGCAGCCAGTAATCAGCCCATCCTGTAAGCCCCGCCCAATGCTTGATGCCCTGCAGGTGAAAACGGTCATTTTTGCCGGTATAGGAGGTTTGCATATTGAGCGCATCACTTCCGTATCCCGGCTCGGTTATCATCAATCCGCCCATATTCTGCTGGTTAAGGAACCTTTCAAAGACAGGGGCCTTTACCTCCTCCCTGGCATATTTGGCAACGGGCTGAAGGAAGAGAGCCATGTTTATACCGAGGGTTAGTGACAGGGCAAGGGATTCATAGGAAGCGGCAGAGAGAACCGCAAGGTTCTCTTCAATTTTGCCGCCCCTGCCCCCGTATTCAGCGGGAATTTCTGTTGCCAGGGGGTTAGCGCTCAGTATCTCCCTCATCATAAAGGGAGGCATGCCCCTGTTGAGTGCGAGCCGGTTGACATCTGAACGCAGATGAAAGACATTTTTCATCTTCGCCTTGAAATTGCCGAGGAACTCTTCAAAGGGTATGCCGCTTACATGCGTCAGGTGGTTATCGCCGGGGTTACGGTTTTTGCTTGTAATCTCAGGAACTCTCATAGGTATATTTTATATCTAAATAAATAGATAGATATAAAGTTATAACGTTTAAAGTGCCCGATTGTTCCGTTACTCCCTTATCATTTCGTATTTTACCCCTCTTTTTTCGAGGTGGTCAATGATAAACCTGAAGTTCCGCTCGTCCTCACCAAGGTACTCCGGGGGGCATATACCCTTACGGGAGAACATTCCCCGGGCCAGCAGGTGCACTGCGGCGGTACACGTATATCCCGTTGTACGGGCCATGGAGGTGGAGCCGGTCTTTTTGTCGTAGCGGTCAGTCAGATCCCATACATATTTTACCTGTTTGTTTTCCTGCCGGTTTCCAGGACCCTTAATCGGGTCTTTCATGGCGGACTTATTACCGTCGGGATCGCTTCCCTTAATGATGATCCGCATCACGGTAAAGTCCTCTTCTCCCGGTCCCAGCTTCCATTTCGGGAAGAGAAGTGCTGACGTCAGATCGATTGGGCGCACAGGGGTTCCCTTAACATCGACCGGATCGTAGGAGAAAAACCCGGCCTCCCTGAGCACCTTCAGGTATTCGATGCAGCCAGGATAACGCAGTGTCTTTTCTATCATGTCAGGCACCTGCATGGTTTTGATCAGCGTACGCAGTCCGTCGCTGTTCCACGCCTCCAGTGAGCCGATCCCCTCAAAGCTGATCAGTTGGGGATCAGACAGCGCCTCGCGCACCACCAGGTGTCCATTCTCAACGTAACGTGCCGGACGTGTGTACTCTTCGATTACATCAAGCGGCGAGAAGACGGCCTTGTATTCCCAGGGCCACTCCCTCACCACCGGAAGTCCCCCGACATAGCACTCGTAACTGCTGACCTCCATCCTGGCATTGTGGTAGCCCAGTATTATGTTACCCATGCCCGGCGCCACGCCGCAGTCGGTTACCACCGTGATGCCGTTTTCCGCTGCTATGGCATCGAGCGTGAACGGGTCCTCGGGAAAAAAGGAGATATCGACTATATCCTTTCCCAGCGGGGCCAGCTCACTTATCATTTTGTATCCCATAAAGCCCGGAAGGCAGCCTGCTATGATGTCGGCCCCTGCCGCGAGCGAACTCAGCTCATGTGAATCGGAAAGGTCGGCTGTCACAGTTTTGATGCCGAATTCGCCCGAGATTCTGCCGGTAGCATCGGGATTGATATCGGCGGCGGTCACATCAAAATGGCCGTGCAGGTCACGTGCTATCTCACTTCCTACCAGTCCCGCACCCAGGACCAGGACTCTTTTCTTGTTCATAATTTCATAGTTACAGGTTGATGTGCCAGACATTTCAGAAAATCCGGGCAGCCAGAAAATCCGGGCAGCCAGAAAATCCGGGCAGCCAGACTGCGGCCCACTGTTGTTTGCCGGCAATAGGTAAAGATAAAGATTAAAATATTACTTTTACAGTCATTTTAAGTAGGCGCGGGCGCATCCAGGCAAAGCCGGCTTGATGCAACCAGGCCGGTAAAGTCAGGCGCGGGCGCATCCAGGCAAAGCCGGTTTGATGCAACCCGGCCGGTAAAGTCAGGCGCGGGCGCATCCAGGCAAAGCCGGTTTGATGCAACCCTGCCGGCAAGAGCACGTGCGGGCCTGGGCCCGCAAGGGTCACTGCCTGCTGCAGGAGCACTGCCCGGACGCGGAATAACAATTTGATAATGGATTTTACAGAAGAACTGAAATGGCGCGGCATGGTGCACGATATGATGCCCGGCACCGCAGAACAGCTCAAAAAGGAGATGACCACCGCCTATGTGGGCATTGATCCCACCGCCGACTCACTTCACATCGGCCACCTCGTTTCGGTAATGATGCTGAAGCACCTGCAGCGTGCCGGACACAGGCCCATCGTACTCGTTGGCGGCGCCACCGGCATGATTGGCGACCCCAGCGGCAAGTCCGAAGAGCGCAACCTTCTCGACGAGGCCACCCTGCGGCACAACCAGGAGGCGATAAAGGATCAGCTCAGCCGTTTCCTCGATTTCAGCGGTGGTGAAAACCGTGCCGGCATGGTTAACAACTACGACTGGATGAAGGATATCTCCTTCCTTGAGTTTATACGTAACGTGGGCAAGCACATTACCGTCAGCTACATGATGGCCAAAGACTCGGTAAAGAAAAGGCTGGAGACCGGGTTGTCGTTTACCGAGTTCAGCTATCAGCTCGTTCAGGGCTATGACTTCCTCTGGCTCTATGAGAACATGAACTGCAAGTTGCAGATGGGCGGATCAGACCAGTGGGGCAACATAGTGACCGGCACCGAACTGATAAGGCGCAAGACGGGAGGCGAGGCCTTCGCACTTACCTGCCCCCTCATCACCAAGAGCGATGGCAGCAAGTTCGGCAAGACCGAGGAGGGCAATGTCTGGCTCGACAGGAAACTTACATCTCCTTATAAATTTTACCAGTTCTGGCTCAACGTGTCAGATGAGGATGCGGCGAGGTACATAAAGATATTCACCATTTTAAGTCCCCAAGAAATAGAAGCTGCCACGGCCCGGCACAGTGAGGCGCCGCATGAGAGGCGCCTGCAGAAATTGCTTGCCAGGGAGGTGACCGTTATGGTGCATTCAGAAGCGGATTACGAAGCCGCGGTCAACGCTTCCCAGGTGCTTTTCGGGCGCGGCACCGCCGATGCCCTTGCCCGGCTTGATGAGGCAAGCTTTGCCGACCTGTTCGAGGGCGTTCCCAGGTTCGGGGTCAAAAAAGAACTTTTCGCCGGTGGCGTAGGTCTTACCGGACTGCTAACCGAACACACGAATGTTTTCCCCAGCAAGGGGGAGTACCGTCGTATGGTAAGTGGGGGGGGACTGGCAATTAACAGGGAGAAGGTCGCTGATCCTGAAATGAAGCTTACAGATGCCGATCTGATAAACGGGAAGTACCTGCTTGTGCAAAAAGGCAAAAAGAACTGGAATCTTATAGTAGCCGGATAAAATAATATTGCCGAATAGCGGTTTTAATAGACAATAAAAACCAGAACCTGAACTATAGCATAATACCTACCATCAATGATCAAGAAAAAAAAGCTGAAAGGTGACATCGAAACATCGGGCTTGTTACTTTTCGTATGGCAGAGGAGAATCCCCCTGATTGCAATAACAGCCCTTGCCCTCGTGGCCTCGGTAATTGTTTCACTGCTGATCACGCCCCGGTATTCATCAAGTGTGATCCTTTATCCCACGCCCATGACCACGCTTTCAAGGTCACTGCTGGGGCCCGGGACAAGCCGCGACGAGCTGATGACCTTCGGAAGGGAAGCAGATGGCGAGCGCATACTCCAGATACTCCAGTCAAACGCCATCAGAGACCGTGTCATAGAGAAATATAACCTGATGGAGCATTACGGGATAAACTGGGAGGGGAGATTTCCCATCACTGCCCTTCACAAGCAATTTGAAAGGAATGTCCGTTTCAGGAAGACACAGTACATGGCCATCGAGATAGAGGTAAGGGATGCCGATCCGCAAATTGCAGCAGAGATGGCCAATGAAATTGCCGGGTATATCGATTCGGTAATGAACCTGATGACCCGCGACCGGGCAATCAGCTCCCTTGCCATCATTGAAGATGAGTATCGCAGCCTCAACAGGGAGATAGCCAGTGTTGAAGATTCGCTGAGGAAGATCCGGGAACTGGGCATACTTGATTATGAGAGCCAGAGTGAGGTATATACCCATGCCTATGCTACTGCAGTGAGAATGCGGGATACTGCCAGCATAGAGTTTTTCAGGCAGAGGATTGACCGGCTTACCAGGTACGGAGGCATCTCACTCGTCCTTACCGAGCACCAGAAGAACCTTACCACCAGGCTGGGCGAGCTGAGCGATGCCGTTGCCGAGGCGCGGATCGATGCAGAGCGAACACTGCCCTACAAGTACGTGGTAAATGAGGCCTTCGCGGCTGAAAAAAAATCATATCCGGTGCGGTCGCTCATAGTTGCCGTATCTACAATTTCTGCCTTCCTGCTGACCCTTTTCGGGCTCATATTTGCTGACAGTTTCAGAAAGCAGGTGCTGATGAGAAAAAGGAAATGAACACCCTTTCCAGATATGACCGTCTGATAGTTTACGTGGGAGTGTTGATCTTCATCATCCTCAACGCCTTCCTCATGCTCCGTGAGTTTTTCTGGCTGCCGGTCATTGCCATGGTTCCCGTTCTTCTCTATTACGCATTTTTTTCGCTCAACAAGCTCTTCTTTGCAGTTGTGTTCCTCACACCGCTTTCGGTTGAACTCAGCAGGTACATCACCGACATCCCCTTTGATGTCTCCCTGCCCACAGAGCCGCTCATACTGATAATCGTGGCCGTTGCCGGACTGAGCTGGCTTCATCGCGGGGCCGGCAACGCCAGTATCTTCTTCCATCCTGTCAGCCTTGCAGTACTTTTCTACCTTGCCTGGCTGCTGATATCCACAATGGCCAGCACCATGCCTGTGGTGTCGATAAAATTCTTTTTTGTCCGTTTCTGGTTCATAGCGGCCTTTTTCTTTGTGGCGATCAGGATCTTTGCCTATCAGCGCAACATCGACCGGTTCATCTGGTGCTATGCCGCCGCCCTGGCGCTTGTGGCCGTCTACACCCTGTATAACCATGCAGAATACGGACTTATAGCGCAGCGTGAGGCACACTGGGTCGTCAGGCCCTTCTACAACGACCATACCTCCTACGGCGCCGCCCTGGCCTTTTTCATCCCGCCCATGTTCTATTTTGCCTTTCGGCAGAAGAGCACGGTCAACACGCGGCGTATTGCCGGTTTCCTGCTGCTGCTCTTTACATTTGCCCTGATCTTTTCCTATTCCAGGGCCGCATGGGTGAGTGTTGCCGCTGCACTGGCAGTATGGGTAGTCATGAAGATGCGTCTCAGCTTTTCAACCGTGCTGACTGTCACGCTGCTTTCGGCCGTGATGGTCTTTATGCTGAGGCATGAGATCATAATGGAGATGGAGCGCAACACCCAGGACTCCTCGGCCGATTTCAGGGAGCATGTCCGCTCCATTACTAACATCTCGTCCGACGCCTCCAACCTTGAGCGGATCAACAGGTGGAATGCAGCCATCGGCATGTTCAGGGAAAAACCCCTTTTCGGGTGGGGCCCGGGTACCTATATGTTCATGTATGCCCCGTTCCAGTATTCATACAACAGGACCATCATAAGCACCAACCTGGCCGACGGCGGCGATGCCCACAGCGAGTATCTGGGGCCGCTGTCCGAGACCGGGGTTCCCGGACTTCTAAGTGTGCTGGCCATCGTGTTTTTTACGCTCTTCACAGGCTTCAGGCTGCTGCACACCCTCAAAGACCATGACAGGCGGCTGCTGGTAACAGTGGTTTTGCTCTCGCTAATAACATACCTCGTTCACGGGGTCCTTAACAACTTCCTGCATACCGACAAGCTCTCTGTGCCATTCTGGGGCTTTGCAGCCATCATCGTAGCAATTGACCATTACAGCAGGAGGGAAGAAGAGGGCGAAAAGGCAGAAGGAACCGCCAGTCCGTGATCAGGCAGAAACAACCTCCGGAAGGAACCGCCAGCCCGGAAAAGTTCCCGCCAGGCCTTAAACTGTGTGATGCCGGTGTGTCAGAAGTCC
Source organism: Marinilabiliales bacterium (assembly GCA_007695015.1). NCBI lineage: Bacteria > Pseudomonadati > Bacteroidota > Bacteroidia > Marinilabiliales > Marinilabiliales bacterium. Next base: position 8,646 of record REEN01000024.1, on the reverse strand, counting down.
CGCTACTTTTCAGGTAAATTCGAACCCAAGGATTGTTATGTCGTCAAAGATTGAGGCATTTCCCTGCAGCACACCGTTATCCTTCACGATCTCTATGATGTTGTCGGCAAGGGACCGGTTGTTGGTAAGGAAGGTCTCAATATGTTCGGTGCCCGCCTCCACGAGGTTGCCGTCGAGCATCACCTCCACAAGTCCGTCTGTATAGCAGAACAGCTTCAGCTTGTTGTCAATCTTCATCTGCTGCGGCCTGATGGGAGGCATCTCGTCAAGCATGCCTATTCCCACCGTGTTGCTGTCGAGCGTTGAGAGTGTGCCCGCAGCAATGTTGTATAGAAGCGGTGCGTTATGACCTGCATTCACATAGATCAGCTCTTTTGTCAGCGTGTTGTATTTGCCGATGAACATTGTGAGGAACCTTTCCCCCTTGGTGCTTTCGTTCACCCTGTCATTAAGCTTTTCCACCAGGATCTCCAGGGGTATCTCACTGGTGAACAGGGCGCGCAGGTTGGCCTGGAAATTGCTCATTATGATCGCGGCAGAAATACCCTTTCCCGACACGTCACATATGCAGAAGCCAAACTCGCCTTCACCCAGCTCAATAATGTCGTAGTAATCGCCCCCAACATCCATGTGCGGATGGTAGAAAGCCGACACCTTGAATGCATCGTATGAGGGCAGTTTCTCCGGGTCGGGTATCAGCATCTCCTGCAGCTTGGATGCCAGCTCCAGCTCCTTCTTAATGGCTGCCTGCCTGATGTTATCCTCGTTGAGCCTGATGTTTTCTATCGCAACCACGATAATGTTGGAAAGGGTCTGGATAAAGTGAAGGTGCTTGATCACCGGGCTCACACCCTCGCTCTCCTCGTCTATGTCGCCTATGAGCACCATGGCGAGGTGTTCGTTGTTGCTCACAACCGGAATGATAATGTCGAAAGGCTGCAGCACCTGGTCATTCTCGACCGAAATGAAGGTGATATCCTCAAATTGGACCAGGTGCTTTGCCGCATCAATTTTTTCGACCTGTTCGAGGTCAACACCCGAGCTGAGGATGCATTCCCATTTGCCGGCCAGCTTGTAGATCACGATCTTGCCAATCCCCAGCTCTTTTCTCAGGATAGCCTCATACCGGCTAACAAGACTTTCCTGCGACTGGTGCTCGTTTATCGCCTTGGTTATGTCAAGCAGCGTGTTCAGCTTGAACCTGGTAACCTGTAGCCTGCTATTGCCCGGTACTTCAGACATTTTTCGGATTTAAAACAAACTAAGGTAATAAAAAACAACTATAAAGACAAAACCCGGAATTACTCCTTCACCCTTTCGGCATAAGTTTTGGTCCGCGTATCCACCTTTATCTTATCCCCCGTATTGATGAACAACGGTACGTTTATGGTTGCTCCCGTCTGTATCGTTGCCGGCTTCATCGAGCTTGTCGATGAGGTGTCGCCCCTCACGCCCGGTTCGGTATAGGTAACTTCCATCACCACAAAGGGCGGCATGTCGCAGCTCAGCGGCGTTTCGGTATCGGCATGGTATACTATCTCCACCTGCTGTCCCTCCAGCAGCAGCTCCGGACTCTCTATCAGTTGGGGTTCCAGCATAAGCTGTTCAAAGGTGTCGCGGTGCATGAAGTGGAAGCCCAGGTCGTCACTGTAAAGGAACTGGTACGGACGCCTCTCTACCCTTGCAATATTGATCTTTACACCGGCTGAGAATGTATTGTCAAGCACCTTGCCGGTGGTAAGGCTTTTCATCTTTGTCCTCACAAAAGCCGGACCCTTGCCGGGCTTTACGTGCTGAAACTGCACGATGGTATAAAGGTCGTTGTTGTACTCAATGCACAACCCGTTTTTAAAATCACTGGTATCTGCCATCAGGTATTATGTTGTGATTATCAATTGATCCGTTAAGGACCGGATTTACCCGTCTGCCTCACCGTTGTGAAGCACTCGGGAGGCAAAAATAAGGAAAAACGATCATTTTCCTGCCTGCCGGCAGGAAATTTCAACAGGAGTCTTACCGCTCAGTGATCAGATCATCTCTGCGGGAAGGTTCCCGCTTCAATCGGTACGTTGCCTTTTAAGCCGGAAAAAAAGCTGTTCCAGTATGCCTGCAGGGTCACTTCATGGGCTGCAGCTCCCTGCGCAGCCCCTCCGCCTCTATAAGGTCCATCCGTACGGCGCCCACCAGCATGTTGAGCCTTACCCTGAGCGGCACAAAGTTCCCGTCGTCAGAGAACCACACCGTTATATCATCATCACCCTTGAACACCCTTCCCGGCTCCGAGACGGGGAAAAATTTCAGTGCATCGAACTGTCCCATCCTGGTCCTCACCGTCTCTGGCCCCGAGTACCTGATGTAGACGGGGTAAAGCCTGTCGCTGAACCAGGTGTTCATCTCCAGCACGTCGCCCGGACTGAGGGCAGCAACGCTCATCGTATCCCTCAGTTTGTATATGGCCGATACCATGTCCATCACCCCCGGTGGCGCCTCGTTCCTGCCCGACATGAGGGTGTACACCGTGTTGCTGTCCCTGTCGTAAAGCACCTCGTTATAGAACCTGTAGCTCCCCTCGCTTATATTTCTTATTGATTTGACCGGGAGTCCGGTTGCCGGGTCCATATAGCTTTCGTAGATGTCGTATATCCTGAATATCCTGTTTGCCAGTCCGGTCGTATAGCCCAGTGCCACCGCATGCAACACCTCCCTTTCCCCGAATTTGGCAGGCGTAAGGGTCATTGTTACCTCGCCCCCCGTTACCGGCCCGTAATAGATCTGGTATCTCAGACTCTCACCGGCCATGTACACGGGGTCACTGCCGCTGGTCTGTCCCCTGCTGGCATTGCAGACAAGGATTGCCGGAATTACCAGTATTAATATCCTGATATACATATTTCAGACCTGTTACCTTTCGATCAGTATAAACAATAATTGTACCTAAATTATTATGGAGGGTTTGTTCATCTGCCGTGCGCAAGGTGTCCCGGCACTATCAGAGGAGCCTGTTCCGGGGAGTGGTTGCAATGAAATCCTTAAGGTAGTAGGGTTCAAAATATGCGGTATCTTCGATCCTGCCCTCATTGAGGGCCTCGTCCGACAGGGGCGGCATAAGTCCGGCCGACGGGTATATCCCGTCGATATATACAAGGTTTTCGCCGTTGGCCAGGTGGTTGCATTTATCTGCGCCATTGCCGAAAAAGAGCACCCTGCTTCCTCCAGGCAAGGTGTCAAACCATTCCCTGTCGATAATGTGTGCGCCTGTCGGGGCAACCTGTCTGCCATAGGCATCGTAGAGAGCCGTATATACCTCCATACGGCGGGCATCGATCATGGGGCAGAGCAGCACGGTGTCGCGGCCGGTGGCGTTGTCAATTGTGGGGCCGGTGTCGTTTCCGGTGGCGTTGTCAGTTTTACGGCTGGTGGCGGCTTCTGTTTTGCGGCCGTTGGTGACAGTGGTCGTGGGGCCGGTGTCGTTTCCTGACTGCCATCCTTTGATGGCCATCATGGCCATCAGCCTAAGTGTGTCGACCGCCAGCAGCGGCACCCCGGCGCCGTAGCATATCCCCTTTGCTGCCGAGACCCCGATCCGGAGTCCCGTGTATGATCCCGGCCCCATGCTCACCGCCACCGCTGCAAGATCACCATAACCGGTATCCGACTCTCTCATCAGCTCGTCAATGAAAACCGTGAGCAGCGAGGCATGTGACCTGCCGGTATGACTTTCCCTGGCTGCAATAATTTCTTTGCCTGCCGATAAGGATGCAGAACAAACGTTGGTTGAAGTTTCAATGTTAAGAACAAGTCTCTTTTCCATCCGGGAAATCTTTGTCTGAAGTATCTGCCTGGCTCTGCAAAAAAACCGTGTATCCGGTTACCCGACCACACGGTTCAAAAATCGATTGTCCGGGTACCGGCCTGTCAGTTGAACAGCTCCCGCCTGTCGACCACCTTCACCCTCGAGCCGTCCCTCAGTGTACGTGCTATCGCGCTGTACGGCGCTGTAATCACCTCTTCGCCCTCTTCGAGTCCCCCGATGATCTCAATATAATTGTTGTCCTGGATTCCAGTCTCGACCTTCTTCATTTCGAGTATGTTTTCGGCGCCTCTTACAAACACAACCTCGCTGAGGTTGTCACGGCCGGAACTATTACTGCTGGCGCTATCATCAGTGTTGCGTTCCCCTGCCCGGGCAACGAGAAGGGTGTCGGCCCTGGTTGTAACCGCCTGGATCGGCACCGTCAGTATGTTTCTCCTGGTTGTGGTCTGAATATCCACGGTGGCCGACATTCCCGGAAGGAAAGGAAAACGTCCTTCCGGCAGCTGGTCAAAGAGGTGTCTGTATGATTCTTCAAGGATCAGTATCTTAACATCGAAGTTGGTGATCTGGTCCGATCCGATGGCGGTTACATTGGCAGAGTTTGCAATTTCCGTCACGACGCCCCTGAAATCCTGTCCCATGTAGGCATCAACCTCGATCACCGCCGTGTCGTTGATCTTGACCCTTACTATATCGTTTTCGTTCACCTCTACCTGCACTTCCATCCGTGTCAGATCGGCAATTCTCATCATCTCGGTACCGGTCATCTGTGCAGTACCCACAACCCTTTCGCCCTGTTCAACGTTCAGCCTCGATATGGTGCCGCTGGTGGGGGCGTAGATGGTTGTGCGACGGAGGTTCTCCTCTGCCTCGTTCAGGGAGGCTATGGCCGATTTGACAGAGAATTCTGCCGATTGTGCCGACTGGGTTGCAGCTTCGACTTCGGCCCGGGCCACCTGGTAATTTGACCTGGAAGTTTCATATTCTGAGTCGGATATGGTGTTTTGTTCGTAAAGTCTCAGGCTTCTCTGATAGTTCCTTTCTGCCTGCTCGAACTGAGCCTGCACCTGGGCCATCCGCGCCCTTGCATTGGCAAGCTGTGCCCTGGCAGAATTTACAGCAGCCTCGGCCCTGTCCCTCATCGAGATATAGGTTTCAGGATTGATCCTGAGCAGTAGTTGTCCCCGCTCCACCTGGTTTCCCTCTTTCAGGTGCAGCTCTACAATTTCGCCCGATACATCCGGACTTATCTTGACCTCCGTCTGTGGCCTGATCTTGCCGTTGGCCGTGATGGTCTCGGTTATGGTGCGACGCTCGACATTCTCCGTGGCGACGCGTATTTCAATTTCCTGGCCGAACCAGCCGGCGCTCTTGCCCACTATGGCAAGAATTATCATCGCCACCGCAGCGATAACCAGGTATCTCATTGTCTTCTTGTTCATAAATCCTGTTGTTTGCAAATATTATTTAATAACGTTATTTCAGGTCAATATAATATCAGAGCGTGATGGGGTTGCCCATGTAGAATTCAAGTATGTTGGTCTTGAATATATATTCGTACTTAGCCCTGAGAAGATCTGACCTCGTATTGCCAAGCTGGTTGAGAGCCTGGTTAAACTCCACCGTGGTCACCATCCCCACCTCGAACCTCTGTTCCATATGCCGGAAAGACTCTTCGATCGATGTCAGTGCCTTCTCCGTGGCCAGAAAATTTTCGTGCGCGGCCACCACATCGGCATAAGCCTGCTGTATGCGCTGGAAAAGCTCATTTTTAGTCCGCTGCATACTGTATCCCGCGTTAATGACCCCTATCTGCGCGTTGCTGATGGCGGTGTTAACCTGCCATGCGTTGAATATCGGTATGGACAGTCCCAGCGAAAAAGTTGTCCTCTGGTTGTTTCTTATCTGGTCTTCAAACGAATCGGCCTCCCTGTCGGCCCAGGGCCCTGTCACAATCTCCTGGTAGCCGCTGCCGTAGCTTCCCGAAAGGAAGAGTCGGGGACTCCTGCGGCCCTTTGCTATGCTAAGTCCCGCCTCCGAGCTTGCAAGCTCGTACTCGGCGCTCCTGATCTGCGGCTGCGTTTCCAGTGCGGCCTCGAATACCGGATCAACCTCGTACTGGGGCGTGATTACAGGCACCCCGTCAAAGTCCGGTACCTCTATCACGAAATCATCAGGCGACGGCAGCTCAAGCAGCTGCGTCAGGGTCAGGTAGGAGAGGACAAGCTGGTTATTCGCATTCACCACTCTCAGGTTGTCAGACGCCTCCTGCGCCTCGATTTCCAGCAGGTTGCCTCTTGGCAGGCTCCCTGCTTCCACCAGTCTGCGAGTCCGGTCCACCTGCTGGCGTGTTATCTCAAGCTGGCTCCTGGCTATTGAAAGCAGTTCCTTGTTGAACAGGATCTGGAGGTATGCCGAGGCGATGTTCAGCGAGATGTCATTCTGAAGTCTCTCCAGGTCTGCAAGTGCTGCCATCAGGTTCAGGTCATTCTGCCTTATGGTGTTGGTCACCTGGAAACCGTTGAACAGAGTAACCTGGCTGCTGGCATTGTAGCTGAACGACCTGGTGTTCTGGTCTTCGTAGATATTGGTGGCAAAATCAAGCGTTCGCCCGTAGTTGAAGCTTTGCTGCGTATTGGCATTAAGGCTTGGCAGCCTGTTCATCCTTGCCTGGAGCAGTGCATTTTCGCTAACCTGGGTATTCAGTTCCTGTTGCCTGATCATGATGTTGTTATCAAGGGCATAGTTGATGCACCTCTCGAGTGACCATACATCCTGGGCTGCAGCCCGGGGTTGGCCGGAAAACGCGATAACAATCACCAGAACAGTTACATGCAAAGATCGGATATGGTACATGACAGTTTTAATTTGATGGAAATACTTAAAAAATTATGCCCGGACGGGCAGACGAATTCAGGGCAGATTCCTGCTTTCCGGTCAGGTTTAAAAACCGTTATTTTGAAAATAGTACCAAAGATAGTCAATTAACATAAATTGCGTTTTTTTGTTAAGTATTTTTTTGTTAAAAGGGCAGGTAATCGTCTTTTTTTGTCTTTATTGCAATATCCATGGCAAACAAACGAATTAATTATCCCGGGGTGGGCGAGGTATTGTACGTGAAGAGCCGGCGTGCCCGGAAGTTCACCCTTACGGTGCGCCCATGGAGGGGGGCCAGGGTCACGCTGCCGTGGTTTTCGGCATACCGCGATGCCGAGGCTTTCGTGAAGGAGAACATCGGGTGGATACAAGAAAAGATACAAAGGGCCCGGATCTACGAAAAAGCCAATGGCGATCCGCGCAAACGGTCCGTTTCTCCCGGAGCTGAGGAGGACCTGCGTCTCCGCGCCCGCGCCTGCCTGCCCGGTCGCACCGCGATGCTTGCAAAAGAGCACGGCTTCACCTTCAGGAGGGTCACCGTGCGGCGCAGCCGCACCCGCTGGGGAAGCTGTTCGGCAGTGAACAACATTAACCTTAGCATCTTTTTGATGAACCTTCCGGAGCACCTTATAGACTATGTCATACTGCACGAGCTGGTTCATACCGTACACAAGAATCATTCGGGGGACTTCTGGGCGCTGCTTGACAAGCATACCGGCGGCCGGGCCCGGGCGCTGGCCGCCGAGATCAGGAAGCACCGCATAACGATCTGATCGCCCACAGTCACAACCGGGAAACACCGAATTGGGGCATGGTTGAAGGTAGCTGCAGCCGGGATACACCGCATAACGATCTGACCGCTGTGAATGAGCAGGACGTTTATTCCCGATAATAATTTTTCATATATCTTTGAGTTATAATATAAAATACATCCTGATGGAAGCAATAATATTGCAGGGGGGAACAAAATCCAATATCCGTCTTATATTGGAATTGGCAAAAAAACTCGATTTTAAAGCCAGGAAACTATCATTGGAAGAGTTGGAAGATCTTGGTATTGCCCTTTCTATTAGCGAAGGTGTGCAATCCGGTTATTTAGACGAAAAGGAAAATACAGATTTTATTGACAGCCTTAACGAGGAATAATCACTTGAAGAATTTGCGGTAGAAGACCAGGGTTATCAGCACCCCGGTGGTGATGGCGGTGTCGGCTATGTTGAATACCGGCCTGAAGAAGATAAACGGGTCGCCGCCCACGAACGGCAGCCACGAGGGGTACCGTCCCTGTATGACCGGGAAGTAAAGCATGTCGACCACCCTGCCGTGCAGGAAGCTTGCGTAGCCCCCTCCCTCGGGGAACCATTGTGCCGGCTGCATGAAGCTCTCTGAAAAGATCATCCCGTAGAAGGCGCTGTCGATTATGTTGCCTATCGCCCCCGCCAGTATCAGCGAGATACTCAGTATTAGTCCCTGCGGCGCCTCCTTTATTACCAGGTGCCTGATGTACCAGATAATACCGATAACGGCGAGAATGCGGAAAAGGCTGAGAGCAAGCTTGCCGTATTCACCCCCGATCTCGTATCCGAAGGCCATGCCGTTGTTCTCGGTAAAGTGTATCAGCGCCCTGTTGCCAATAAGCGATATCTCCTGTCCGAGGTGCATGTTGGACTTGACCCACAGCTTCAGGGCCTGGTCGGCCAGGATGACCAGGAATACTAGTAAAAATGACTTCCGGGTGATATCTAACTTCATTCTATAATTATTATATTATATATCATGCAAAACCCGCGCCGAACTTCACAAGACGGATCAAAATGAAAAATGATCGGGAGCAGACGTGCCGCTCCCAATCATTTGCACCGTTATTATTATGGTCAACGCTGCCTCTGTTTGGCTTCCATGCTGAGTGTGGCGTGGGGCACTGCCCTCAGCCTTTCCTTGGAAATCAGCTTGCC
>REEN01000023.1 GCA_007695015.1 Marinilabiliales bacterium | reverse complement strand
TAAGAATTCCTGATATGCTCACTTTACCATCAGAATACCGGACCTTACCTTGTTAGAAGATGAAATTTTTATTATGTACAGTCCGCTATCAAACTCCGACCTGTCGATCTCCAGTTCCTTCACACTGTCATACCTGAGGTGCAGGCTGCCGGTTACATTGTATATGGCGATATCTGAAAGTTCTCCGGTGCGGATAAACAGACTGCCATCTGCCAGCGGATTGGGGAAGAAAAGCATCTCACTGCCGGTGGCTGTAACCCCGTCAATCCCGGTATCCACATCAAAATTGGCTGTAATGTTCTTGTCACTGTCCATTATTATCTCCAAAGGATTCTCTTCTCCGTCTGCATCACCGCTCCAGCCGGTAAATATAAACCCGTCATCTGCAACAGCAGTGAGAATGACCGTATCGCCTTCAAGGTATTCATCCTGATCGGGATCAATGGTCACCATCCCGTTTTCAGAAGTTACCGTAAGGATATAGGTGACCGGAATCTCGGCAAAAACTGCAACGATGTCTTTATTGGCATCCATGGTTATCTGAAGTGGGTTATCGTCACCTATGGCATCGCCGCTCCACCCCTCAAAGAAAAACCCTTCGTCGGGGACTGCAGTAAGGGTTACGGTTTCACCATCCTGGTATTCCTCCTTCTCAGGATCAACTGTAACCGATCCATTCTCAGCCGTTACGCTGAGTGCGTAAAGTGCAGCGAAATTTGCAGTAATGTCCATATCGGAAAATATAAAGAGGTCAACCGGGTTTTCGGTGCCAGTAATATCACCACTCCAGCCGGTGAACACATACCCCTCATCAGGAACCGCCGTAAGGGTATAGGTTTCACCTCCCATAAACAGATCAGTTTCCGGATCAACCAGAACATTACCATTCTCAGCCGTTATGTTCACATCGTAGGGAATGACAATCGTTAACCGTTCCAGGACGTAGTCATAAAGTGTAAAACCTTTGGTGTCTGCACCAAGGTCAAAAACCAGGCGGGTAGCAGGGTCTGTCGGGTCACTCATCTGGAAAGTGAACGAGTGTTCCTGAATATCTGTTCCTACGGTCTTGCCATGAAAGCCGCTGTAGGCGCCCCAGGGACTGGAGGCCCGGCCTGCATAGGTAGAGATACTCTTGTTCCCGTCGGCCGAAGCTTTGAATGCAACCCTGTAATTCCTTCCTTTTTCAAGCAATATGCCTGACTTGACAAGCTGAACGTTCCAGGCATCGCTGCCAACAATTGAAATACTGATATCAAGCTCACCTGTTTCGTTTACCATGGTGGCAGATGCACCACCACCAGTATTCAGTGACCATCCGTCATTATTGGTGGTAAAGTCACTGGCGTATATTGTATCCCTCAGTGTTTCCGTCGGATCTCCAATGGTGTTGTGCAACAGGGCATCAACCAGCTCCTGCCTCAGCTGGCCACTATTTCGGTCGTAGATCCCGAATCCAGCGCTGAACTCCCAGTAGGCCCAGCTGAAACCAAGCTGCTCGAAGTATCTTGAATTAAATGTTGTCCACCTTACACGGGAGTCCATGTCAGCCCTGCTGTATGCCCCGAATTCACCGACATGAACGGGTATGTTATGCTCTTCACTGAACTGAAGGGCGGCACGGAAGTCACTCTCAATAGCCTCCCTTTCGGCTTCGGTATCATTCCATCGGGTGCCAAGCCAGGCATCGGCATCGCCGCCCACCCATGAAGCCCCCTGGTGTGTAAACTGGAAGGGGCTGTAGTAGTGTACCGTCAGGATCAGGTTGGGATCATCAGGCAGCACCAGGTGACCCAGTCCGCCCAGTCCGCCCCAGTCCGCCGTCCCGATCAAAACCATCCTGTCAGGATTGGTAAGCCTGATTTTTGAAAGTGCTTCAGGGAAAAACTCATTCCACTTCTGAGGGGTGAAATTGCCGTGAGGTTCATTGAAGATCTCAAAAAGCAGGCTGTCAGGGTAGTCTTTGAAATACTCCGCGATCTGCTCCCACTGCGATAAAAACCGCTCCTTCTGACCATCCGGATCATTAAGCAGTGCATCATGATGATGCATATTTATTATTACATGCAGATTGTGATACAGGGCTGTATCAATTACCGATTTCAGTCTTTCAAAAAACTGAACATCAATGGTATATGGCGGCTCATCCATGCTTCTTGGTTCCCATCTGACAGGCACGCGGATATGACTGAAGCCAAGCTCGCTTATGATCCCGGCATAATCATGATTCCATGGGTTGCTCCATGCAGTCTCCGATGGTGCTTCAAAAGTGTTCCCGATGTTAATTCCCCGACCCAGCCTCTGGTTCATCTCAAAAGCAGGAGTGCTATCATTTGCATTTGCAAATGAGAATACCAGGGCACTTATAACAAAAATTACCGTTACCTTCATGATCTCTTTTATTTTCGTTTGTCAATGGATTTATTCAAAAAACAACCTTGTCACAACATCTATCCCGGGCGGCACAGCTTACCTGATATGTCAGCATGCCGGAAATAATCAGGGAATCTCATTATGCAGCAAAGCATCAACCAGTCCTTGCCGGAGCTGTCGGCTCTGTCTGTCATATATTCCAAATCCTGCACTGAACTCCCAGTAGGCCCAGCTGAACCCCATCTGCTCGAAATAGCGGGTAACCCAGGTTGTCCATCTGACCCTTGAATCCATGTCAGCTGCACTGTATGCCCCGAATTCTCCGATATGGATCGGTATATTATGTTTTTTGCTGTAATCCAGTGCAAATTTGAAATCATCCTTAACCGCCTGCCGCTCTTCATCAGTATCATCCCATGTTGTCCCGACCCAGGCATCAGCCCCTGATGACCAGCTGGCTCCCTGGTGGGTGAACCGGAAGGGGTTATAGTAGTGAATTGTAAGAATCAGGTTGGGATCATCAGGGATTTCCAGGTGACGAAGTCCCCCAAGTCCGCCCCACTCGGCGGTCCCCACCAGCACAGTCCTGCCGGGATTGGTGACGCGTATCACCGACAGGGCTTCAGCAAAAAATTCATTCCACATCCGGGCAGTAAAATCGCCATGCGGCTCATTGAAAACCTCAAAAAGGAGACTGTCAGGGTAGTCGCTGAAATATCCGGCTATCTGTTCCCACTGGGCAAGGAACCTCTCTTTCTGTCCGGAAGGATCTTTCAGCACATTATCATGATGGTGCATGTTTATGATTACATGAAGTCCGTGCTCCAACGCCTTGTCAATAACCCCTTTGATCCTTTTAAGAAAGTCCGGGTCTATGGTATAGGGCGGGGTTTCCATGCTCCTGGGCTCCCAGCGGACAGGTACCCTGATGTGGTCAAACCCCAATCCCGAAATTATCTGTACATATTCGGGATTCCATGGATTGCTCCAGGCATTTTCTGATGGCGCTTCAAAGGTGTTTCCGATGTTAATTCCCCGTCCCAGCCTTTGGTTAATTTCAAAGGCTGTTCCGGATCCGAAGGAAAAGGCGGGCAAGGTAATCAGAATAAACAGAGGTAAGACAACAAGTAATTTTTTCATTTTCAGAATTATTTTGGTCGGATAATAGTTTGCGGCTATTTTACATTGACCACAATAATACAAATTTTGTCCTTTTTTCGGGCCTTGAGTGTTGAATAATTCTTAATATATTTATCGGGCTCTTCTTTGACCTGATATTGATAAATACTTCGGCAATGCATAACAAACTGTCAATAAGCTTACTGATCCTGACCTTAATTACAATTGAGATTTCCGGCAGGATAATTATCGTTGACCATATGATCTCAACAGAGAAAAGCGGTGAATACAACATTGCAACCCGCCGTACCGGCAACGGAAATTATACTGCCTTCAGATCGATTCAGCAGGCGGTTGATTATTCAGAAAAGGGCGATACTATCATTATCAGGGGAGGGATGTACAAAGAAGCCGTGGAAATAAAGAAAGACGGAATAGCAGTGATGAGCTTCAGCGGTGAAAATGCTGTAATAGACGGAAACAATCCGCGGTTTGGGCCATTAATAAGAATAGAGGGAACAGATATTAAGATATCGGGGTTGTCAGTTATGCACTCATCAACCTTCGGTATCTATGCCACCCGTTCAGCAAACGTATTGATTGAGGGCTGCCGTGTGGCTTATTCTGAGGATGGCGGTATTGTATTTAACCACTCAGAGAATGTAATCATTGACAACTGTATTGTTCACCACAATAATTACAAGGGTCTTGCCGCCGCTCATGAAGGCATTACCATAAGGAACACCAGGTATTTCGAGGTAAGGAATTGTGAGGTTTTTGATAATAAGGAGGAGGGAATTGATGCCAAATACGGCACCTCACACGGGAAAATCTATAATAACCATGTATACAGGAATAACGGCCCAAACATATATATTGACAAGGCCAACAATATTGAAGTATTCAATAATATTGTACATGATGCAGTTGAAAAATCAGGTATCTCCGTCAATATTGAAAGCACATACCACCCTGAAGGCACAAAATGGACCATCAGTAACATCAAAATATACAACAATTTGATCTATAATAATTCAGGGGGAATAGGATTCTGGATTGAACCGGGAAGGGGGGCAGAAGAAAAGGCGCACTGGGACAGTATATTTATCTTTAACAACACCCTGGTAAACAATTCAAGGGAAAGCACCACACGCGGCGGGGGTATATACATCGTCAATGGCGAATCCCATAATTATGGAGACAACATCCATATTGTGAATAATATTATCTGGGAACGGACAAATGGCTTCTCCAGAAGCCTCAGAGACAATGCCGGTGTAATTGACAAATTCATAATTTCAAACAATATCCTGCGCGCAGGTGAGCCGACTGATGCTGAAGGAAAAAATGCAATTATTGTAACCGGGATCGGGTTTTATGACAAGTTCAACCATAATTACCGGCTTAAACCAGGATCTCCTGCCATTGGCAATGGATGCGAAGAGCTGGTTCCACTCTTCGACCTTGACTACATACCGAGGCCACAGGGCAGGCGGCCGGATATTGGTGCTTTTGAATGGGTCAAATAACACCGGTTACGGAAGTGACCTATCTGATCAGGCAGGAAAATAAGATTTCTTCCCTGGATACACTTGCCTGATTCTTGCATACTATTAATTCAGATTAATGCCGAGAACAAGTCCGACCCACGGTTTATTGCTGTAGATCCAGTGGTCCCGGTTGTCATCAAGCAAAATATCAATTCCCACAACAAGTCCCACCGTTATCTCCCCTATACCAACAAGGCCAGCAATACCATTCATCCAGACCACACCGTCGTATTCAGAGGTGATAACGTCATTGGTAACCCAGGGATTTATCGCGGTGTTCCCTATTCCGGTAAAACCCCCGAAGGAATATCCAAAATGTTTAATGGAACGACTATGATATCCTGCCGGAATCTTCTCGTAGCCAATTCTGTAAACATCATTCCTGAAACCTATATAGAGAGCTCC